>CAKOJO010000022.1 GCA_934090595.1 uncultured Bacilli bacterium
TAACTCTTGAGATATCTTAAACAAGAAATTAGACTTTTCATTTACTGACCTTTCAGTAAGTTCTTTATTTCTTGTTAACAAGTCTATTATCTGTGTATCAGGGTTTTCTATTGTATGGTACATTATAAAAATAACAAACGTTTCCATAACAGTTGTAAAAGTCAATCCTGGATTCTTTTGTTGTATAATTGTAGATACAACAGATAAAACTATAAATATTATAATCGGAGCATATTTCTTTTGAAATATTCTTTTTATATTAACAATTATTAAAACACTCCAGAAAACTATAAACACTGTAGCAATAAAATATATTATATTTATACCTATTCCTGTTGAATAGATATAACCATTAATATTATGAAACTCTATTGGAAACAATAAAACCATAATTATTATAAAAACAAACAATACATAACTTATTTTAGATACTTTATTATAAAAAACATTTATTTCATCTTGTTTATAATGATTAACTTTATAAAATAAATATATTGTATAAAGATTAAAAAGTGCAATAAATATTAACAAATACGTTAAATACAATCTATTAAGTAACTGCGGTAAAAAAGATAAATTATTAAAAACAGCAAAATAACATAATAATTCTAATATTAATCCAATTAAATTTAATGTAATCATTTTATAAAACAATTTTGTATCTATTGTTGGTACATATTTTTTTCTATAACTTGATATATTAATAAATATACTATAAAAAATACTTAATACTATAAAAGATATAGCAACATTCATATCAATCACCTACTATAAAAATTATATAACAAAAAAGAAGAAAAAAAAAGAAGTTTTTACTTATAACTTCTTAATTTTAACATTATTTCTTTGATTTTTTCTTGTAACTGCATCTTTTTCTAATTTTAAAATATCAGTTTTCCCTATTGCTGTCTGTGGTAATTTATCTACAAAATATATTTCAACCGGTCTTGAATAAGCACTTATCTTTTGACATTGTTCATTAATTCTTTCACGCATCTCATCATCTTCACTTAAATTAGACACAACATACGCAACAGGTACACTAGACTTCTCATCATCTGGTATTCCTATGACTGCAACATCTTCAACTCCTTCAGTTTCCATTATACAATCTTCAATTACATCTGGAAAGAATTTTATCGGAGCACCATCATCACCAATAGTCAAATGTATTCTTTTCATTCTTCCTAAATGATGCAATCCATCATACTCATCAATTTTTCCATAATCACCAGTATGAATCCATCTTATTCCATCACTATGTACTCTAAATATTTCATCAGTTGCTTCCTTATTGTTTAAATAACCTTTAGAAAGTGTGGGACTAGTAAGACATATTTCTCCCTTTTCACCACGATTAAGTTCTTCATCACTTCTTATAATATTTCCCTTTTTATCAAAATCAACCTTTACAATCTTAATATTGCTATTAACAAGAGGAATTGTTCTATATTGTCCATCCCCAACATAATGTTCATAAGCTGCACTAGATATTAATTCATTCATTCCATATCCATTCTTTATTACTGTATCAGCACCATGATTCATCAACCATTCATTAAACTGTTTTATTTCTTTAGGAGTCATAGCTTCTCCACCATAACATATTTCTTTTAAATTAGATAATTTAATATTATCAAATCTTTTGTCCTTCATCATACCTTTAAAATATGGTGCAATTGCCATAAATGTGGAAGGATTATACTTCTTAAATAAAGGATAAATATCCATAGGATTAAATGTAGGATGAAGTACTAAGTTTACCCCCATACGAAGTGGCATATGCATATTATTACATAAACCAAACCCAATATTCATAGGTAATACTGTTACAATATTATCTCCTCTTTTAATAGTATCAATTGTACTTTCATATTGATGAACCATTGCATTAAAATTATTATTCGTAGCAAGAACAGCTTTAGGAAAACCAGTAGTTCCTCCAGTATGAAGTATAACTGCTGTATCATCAAAATCATAATCTGCACTGGATACATCACCTAAATACTCTTTAGCATACGTAAGCAATGCTTTATCAAAATAAATTGGATTATTAGGATCCTGCAAACTCTTCTTTATCTTATTAACATTGCCCTTCATAAAATCACTAACACTTTTCATAACCTTCAAACTCTTAGGCAAATAAGTCTTCGGAGACACTAACACTGTATTCTTAATATTTGCTTTTTTTAACACATCTCTAAACTTTCCATAACTTTCATCAAAAATAATAACATTCTTAACCGGAGTCTCACTAAGATAATAAGCAAACTCTTCTGATGAAGCCATTGGTGTAATCATATTCGGTATAGCACCGATACTATTTAAAGCATAAAATGACACTAATCCATCAATAAAATTAGGTGAACTAATCGGAACAAACTCACCCTTTTCTATTCCCATTGCTTTAAATGTTCTTACTGCAGTATCTATAAGTTCAAAAAACTCTTTATAAGTTAAAGTATTCCCATAATAAGTTACAGCAGTCTCATTTATATGCTCTCCCAAATTATTTTCTTTCATATAATCAATAATTTTCATATCTTTTACAGTACTATTTATTGCGTCTTTATTATAATATTTTAAAAACCTTTTTTCTTGTGATGGTTTTACGTTTTGCATGATTTCATCCCCTCAAAACAAAATTATGGCATAATTATACCATAATTTAACTTTTTTGTAAAGAATTTTAACTAATTATCTTAGTGCCAACCTTGCCATTTATAACATCATTTAAACTATCAACATCTGAAGAATTATATATATACATAGGAATCTTATGCTTAACAAGAGTAGCAAGAGCCTCAATATCAAGTATCATCAATGAAGAAGCACCCTGTTTAATAGACAAATCAAACAATTCCTGATGAGTCAAAACATCAAACTTCTTAGCATCAAATTTCTTAGGATCCTTATCATAAACACCATCAACATTTTTAGCCATTAATATAAGCGATGCATCATAAGAAATAGCCTTAGAAATAGTAGTCATATCAGTAGATAAATTAGGAACACCAAGACCCCCCCCGAAAACTACAACATATCCATTTGATAAATCATCTAAAATAGAAGAAACATTTTCTCTTTCCACCATACCAGATACATCAAAAGAACCATAACAACGAGACTTAACACCATTATTATTAAGATAAGAACTAATTGCCATACCATTCATAACAGTAGCAAGCATTCCTATATTATCAGACACAACTTTATTAATATTAAGATCATTTCTACCTCTCCAGAAATTACCTCCTCCAACAACTAAAATAACTTCATTATCTATAGATAATTCCTTAACTTGAGCAAGAACTCTATCAAGCATTAAAGAATCAATACAACCATTCCCACTCAAAGACTCACCACTAATTTTTAAAACTACTCTCATACTTACACTCCTACAACTTAATATTTTTTATTTCATCACCAATAACATCTTTAATTTGTTTTAAATGTCCTGGATTTTCCTTATTAAGTAAATAATTTTGAATAAGACCATAACTAGGAAACTCATTTCCCTCAATAATACAAGGTCCATCATTAGTAATTGCAACATCCCATCCAACATATCTAATCTCAGGAACTAATAATGCAGCTTCCTTAACCATTGAATATGCTTCCTTAACAAATGGAATCTTATCTATACTATTAAAATCAAACTCAGTAAGAGGATGTTTATCATAAATAACACCATCATCATCAATAAACTTACAAAGAGGTTTTCCATCCTCACTAAGTCTCATATAAGAATCTCTACACTGAATTGCAGGATTAAGATCCAAACTAATCCTAAAAGAATTAGCAAGAACATGAGCAACACCATCTTTATACAAAGTAATAATTCTAAAAGTATTAACAGCATTAGGATTAATCTTATTAACATAATCATGTTGCTTTATCTCTTCTTCAAGTAAATATTGACCATTCTTAATTGCATTAGTTTTAAAAGATTCAATATCATCAATTTCACTAACAACAACTTTTTCAATATTTTGCCCTCCAAAAGAAGTCGTAGGCTTTAAAAATACATTCTTTTTACCCTTTAAAAAAGCCTTAATATCTGAAGCATCAGACCTTCTAATATCAAGATAATCACGTCCTAAATACTTACTATATATTTGATTAAAAACTAACTTATCATTCATAACCACTCTATAAGGTCTAGGATTAAGATAACCAATTACATTAATAAAATTCTTCGAAGTAACAAAATCCTTCTTCTTTTCTTTTGTAAGATTAATATAATCTCCCTTAAAATAATCAGTATAACCTATCTTATACTTAAGAAAATTCCTAATCATATCAAATTTAACATAAGATAAAGACTTATTATTTTCCTTTGCAATATAATTAGCAAGAAGATTAAGCCTATCAAAATTAATCTCTTTAAACTTATTAACAAATATTTTAAATGTTCCCATTATTTCACTCTCCTTTTAAATTTATTAGGTAATAAATCATTCAATATATCATAAAAAGTTCCTTGTTTTATAGTAACTCCAAAATAAACAAGAAGTCCCACTCCAAAATAAAGACAAGCATATAAAACAGACATTAGCCTATTATTTAAATTATCAGGTATAAAACACTTAAATAACATCGATACCCCAACAAGAATAGCAAAAGGTATCAAAAGTTTTAAAACAGTTACATAAATACTTTTAAAAGACAAATCTTCCTCTTTCTTTAAATAATATAAAGTAATAAAACAAATAGTCATAAATCCAATTATACTAGATACCATCGCCCCATAAACAGGATATATTCCAAGTTTATAGAAAAGTATCATAAAAGGTGCATCAAGTATTGCATTTAATAAAACTCCAATTATAACACTCTTATATAAAACTCTAAACTTATTCATAGCCTGCAAACTAGAACTACATACATTCTCTAAAGAAGCCGCTACCGCTACAAAAATAAACAACTTCATAGTAAGAGGTCCATAATAACTATGTCCATAAAACACATTCCAAACTGTACCAGAAAATATACTAATAAGTATAGCAAGAGGCATTCCAATATAAATAACAATTAAAATAGCTTTATTAAATGTATCATTAAGACTTTTCTTATCCTTACCAACAAAATGTCTTACCAAATTAGGTATTAAACTAATTGCAATACCAGTAGCAATCGAAGTAATAATCATCTGAAGCTTTTCACCCCAAGTTGAATAAGTACTAATAATAGTCTCAACAACATCCTGTGAATAACCAACTATATTATATAAAACACGATTTATAATAATTACATCCACAAAAGTATAAACACTATATAAAAGACTTATAACTATATATGGAAAAGCATAACTAATTATCTTTTTAATAATCTCTTTATCAGAAACATCATCCTTTTTAGAATCATTAACAAATAAACTATCATGATCTTTTTTCAAATAATGCTTTATATAAACTCTTGAACCAACCGCTCCAACAAAAGCACCAAATACTGCAACCGTAATCGCTGTAACTTCGCTAAGTTTTAATAAATATATAACAACATAACTACCAAGAACTACTACCAAAACACGTACCAACTGTTCAATAACTTGACTCCATGAAGTAACAGAAATATACCTATGTCCCTGTAAATAACCACGAGCAACAGAAAGATATGGAACAGTAAGTATTGCAAATGATATAGAACGAATAACCAAACTAACATCCTGGACTGTATTACCACCAGTAGCATCACCAATAATAAACTTAGCAATAACTGGAGCAAAAATCATTAATAAAAAGAATATCACTATAGATAAATAATTAATAAACTTAATTGATATATAAAACATCCTAGTCTTAGCCTCTTTCATATCAAGAGTTTCATACTCACTAGTAAGTTTACTTATCGCCGTAGGAATTCCTGCAGTAGAAATAGATAAAAATATTGCATAAATAATATAAGCATAACTATAAAGAGCCCCTGCTTGTTCTCCAATAATTGCATAAAAAGGAATAACATATAAAAGGCCTAAAATCTTAGACAAAAATATACAAAACGTTGCAATAAAAGCTCCTTTTTCAAACGATAATTTCTTCATAAATCTCTCCCATTTAATTTCTATAAACTAGTATACCACGTATAACTAATATTTAAAAGTTTATAAATAAAAATAGACACACTAATTGTAAAATAAAAACAACAAAATTATAAAGTTTAACTCAAATTCTTTATGTTTACCAATATCCGTGGTATACTAAAATTGGTGATTTAAATGAAAACAATAAGTATAATAATAGGAAAAATTTTAATTTTTATAGGAAGGTTAGTAAACAAAGGCTCAACTCTTCCTGGAGAATACGCTTTAAAAATTGACAAAAATCTAACAAAAAAATTCAAACTACCTGAAAAAATAATCGCAGTAACAGGATCAAGTGGAAAAGGTAGCACAACCGCTATTATAAGAAAAATATTCGAAGAACAAGGATATACTGTTTGCCATAATGACTCAGGAGCAAACCTAGTAAGCGGAATTACTACAACTCTAATAGACCATTCAAATTTAAAAGGAGAAATAAAAGAAGACGTAGTAATATTAGAAGTCGATGAAAGATACTCAAATATTTTATTTAAAAGTATAAAACCACAAATTCTAGTAATAACAAACATCTGTAGAGACCAACCACCAAGACAAGGAAACGTTGACTTAGTATTTGATAAAATAAATCAAGGCATAACAAAAGACATGACTCTAATAATAAATGGTGATGACCCATACCTTAGAAAATTCCAATTACAAAATAACGAAAACAAAATACTTTATTACGGTATAGAAAAAAATAAATACTCATACAAAAAAGAACTATTTAAAAGTCTAAACATGTATTACTGCCCAATATGTAATTCAAAACTAAAATATAACTATAAAACATTCGAAGAAAATGGTGATTACTACTGTGAAAAATGCGATTTCAAAAGACCAGAAATGGACTATAAAGTAACAAACATAGACTATGATAAAAACTGTTTTATAATAAATGATGAATATAAAATAAATACTCAATACAACATACTATTCTCAATATATAACACAGTAGCAGCTTTCGCAACCGCAGATCAATATAATTTAGATAAAACAAAAACAACAAAAACAT
The DNA here is from genome assembly GCA_934090595.1 of uncultured Bacilli bacterium. Lineage (GTDB taxonomy): Bacteria > Bacillota_I > Bacilli_A > RF39 > UBA660 > JAEDJI01. The sequence goes on from CAKOJO010000022.1 coordinate 7,098, forward strand.
TAAATAATATATTTAAGAATCAAAAAATATACAATGAGTACGAAATACAAAACAGAAAAGTAACTATAATAAACAACAAAAATGAAAACGCAACAACTTTTAATCAATCACTATTACACGTAAAAAGACAAAAAGATAAAAAAGTAATAGTTATTGGTTGGAAAGAAATATCAAGAAGATATGAATTCAATGATATGTCATGGATGTATGATGTGGATTTCGAACTACTAAATGATGAAAATCTAGAAAAAGTAATATGCATAGGAAGAGATAAACAAAATATTGCAACAAGACTAAAATATGCAAATATTGATAAAAAGAAAATTATAACATTTGATGAAATAAAAGATGCTACCAACTACATAAAGAAAAATACTAAATCAAATATATATGCAATACTAAACTTTGACTACGTATATCCTTTCAATAACTCTATAAGAGGTGATCAAAATGAATAATAAATTAAATATTTTGCATTTATATTACGACTTAATGAATTTATATGGTGAATCCGGTAACATAAAAGCAATAGAATACTATCTAACACAACAAAATATAAAAACAAATATAATACAAAAATCAATAAACGATGACATTGATCTAAGTCATATAGACTTAATCTACATAGGGTGTGCAACAGAAACAAATCAATTGATAGGTCTAAACCACTTAAAACAATATAAAGAAGAGTTAAAAGATTACATAGAAAATAACAAGTTCATAATAGCAACAGGTAACAGTTTTGAGTTATTTGGTAAAGTTATTCATAACAATGATAAAGAAATCAAAGGACTAAATATATTTGATTACCAAACTATAAAAACAGATCAAAGAGTAGTAAATGAAGGCATATTTAAAACAAACTTAATAAAAGAAAACATTATAGGATTCCAAAATCACAACAACAAAATAGAAACAAACAACCCCATCTTGTTACCAATAAAAACTAAAGGAACTCCTATAAAATGTGATGGATACAATTATAAAAACTTCTATGGAACATATACAATTGGACCAATACTAGTTAGAAATCCTAAACTATTAACATACCTACTAAATAAACTAATAAAAGAAAAATACAAAGAAAAAAAATTAAAAAAAGTAGACTTAAAACTTGATGAACTTGCCTATCAAGAATTTATAAATAATTATTACAAATAAAAAGAGTAAGATTCTTACCCTTTTTATTTTAATTTCTTAATAGTTCTAAGCATTTGATTGCAATAACCCATTTCATTATCATACCACGCAACAATCTTAACAAGTTGTCCGTCATCATTATCTAAAACATCAGTAAGTAACCCATCAACAACAGCACCATAACTAGTACCAATAACATCACTAGAAACAATAGGATCCATTGTAAAATGAACAGTCTCATTACTATTATTCTTAAACATATCATTAATCTCTAAAACAGTTACATCTCTATCGAGCTCAAGAACCAAATCAATAACACTACCAGTACCAACAGGAACCCTCATCGCAGAACCATTAAGCTTTCCATCCAAAGAAGGAATAACCTTTCCAATACCAGAAGCCGCACCAGTAGAAGTAGGAACAATATTCATAAACGCACAACGTCCTCTTCTAGATTCAATTCCCTTCTTATGCTCTCCATCTAAAATAACTTGATCATTAGTAACAGCATGAATAGTAGTCATATACCCCTTCTTAATACCAAAATTATTATTAATAAGATTAAGCACAGGAGCTAAACAATTAGTAGTACAACTAGCGGCACTAATAACCTTTTCACTACCATCCAATATATCATCATTAACATTATAGACAATAGTCTTAACATCACCCTTACATGGAGCAGAAACAACTACCTTTTTAGCGCCACTCTCAATATGCAAAGAAGCACCTTCTAATTTAACAAACTTACCAGTACACTCTAAAACAACATCAACATCAAGAGCACCCCATGGAAGCTTTAAAGGATCCATCTCAGAAAAAACCTTAATCTTTTTAGAACCAACGATTATATAGTCATCATCATAACTAATATCATCTACTCTATAACTATCTTGAGTAGTATCATACTTAAGTAAATGAGCAAGTTGCTTAGCATCACACAAATCATTAATTGCTACAACCTCAATATCATCCTCTTCTAAAATTAATCTAAATAATAATCTACCTATTCTACCAAATCCATTAATTGCTACTTTCATTACTATATCCTCCTATTCAAAATAACTATTTCCAATAAATTCTCTAAGTATAGATTCACTAGGAATTTCCTCACTACTAATCGCAGAAAACATTCCTAAAAAATTAATCAATCTAACAGCCTCATAATAAGAAGGAGACTTGCTATCTATCTCATAAAGTAAAGGTAAAACATAAAGCTTTAATACTCCAATTTCATATATAAGCGAAGTGTTATAGACAACATCAGCATTAGAATGATTAGGATATATATACTTTCTTTCACCATCCCTTACATTTTGCCATGTACTAATAGTATGTTCAGCACTATAACCACGAGTTCTATTATCTCTTAAAATCCTACGAATAAGTCTAAGATCAGAATTAGACACCATATTATAATTATCTATATTAAGATCAGTAAGAGGTGAAACATAAATCTTATACTTCTTATCCTTATCTATATCATAAGTAAGCTCATCATTAAGAGCATGAAGACCCTCAATAATTAGTATATCCTTATCACCAAGTTTTAATGTATTACCTAAATACTCTTTAACACCCTTTTTAAAATTAAAAGTAGGTATTTTTACTTCTTCACCACCAAGTAATCTATTTAAATTATCATTAAACAAATCAACATCTATAGCCCTAATACTCTCAAAATCATAATCACCATTAGGAAGCCTTGGAGTATCCTTTCTCTCAACAAAATAATCATCAATAGATAAAGCAACAGGATTATAACCAAAACTCTTTAAAAACATTGACAACTTTCTAGCAGTCGTAGTCTTTCCACTTGAAGAAGGACCAGAAAGTAAAACAACCCTAATTCTATCTCCAAAATCATATATATTTCTAGCAATATTTAACAAATCATTACTAGATATAACCTCAGTTATTTTAATAATATCTCCTATCTTACCACTAGCAACAATTTCATTTATATCTGAAGAAGTAAATATTCCAAGCCTTTTAGCACGTTTATAACAAATATTAAAAGTATCAAGCAATAAATCATAATCTTTTACCTCTGGAGCATCCTTTCCAACCGAAGGAAACACTAATATAAAATTATTATCATCCACTAAAGACAAATCAAAAGAAGTAAATACCCCAGTACTAATAGGCATATAACTAAAGAAATAATTATAATAATCCCCTATCTTATATAAATTAACATAATGATTAGTCAAATATTTAAAAGTATTAGCCTTCTCTAAATCACCATTATTAATAAAATAATCAATCGCAGAACCCTTATCTACTAAAACCTTTTCAATTTTCAAATCCTTTTCAATAAGTTCCTTCATCTTACTTTTAATATTATTAAGATCATCCTCATTCAAAGCATTATCACTTCTCATTCTAATCCCTTTTCCCAAAGAATGACAAGCTTTCAAAGTACTACTTGAACCATATATAAGCTTAAACGCATATAAAAGCACAAAAAGAAGTCCCTTTTTATAAATAGTATTACCAACAGAATCACTCGCAGTAACAAACTTAATAGAACAATCTCTATTAAGACAATAATTAAGTTCACAAAATTCATTATCAACAAAACCTGCAAGAATTGAGTACTCATACTCATTCTTAAAATCTTTTGCAATATCTGACAAACTAATTCCCTTATTATACTCATAAGAATTATCTAATATGTTTATTTTTATTTTTTCCATAATGCACCTCTTATCTTTATATATTCTATTTTATCACATATTGTCCTATTTTAATACGAATATTATTAAGATTTTTTAGTATTTTATAAATAGGTGATAAAAATGAATTTAATTCCAACAGTAATTGAAAAAGAACAAGGAAGTGAAAGATGTTATGATATTTACTCCAGACTATTAAAAGACAGAATAATCCTTTTAAATGGAGAAATAAATGATAATACCGCAAATAGTATCGTTGCACAACTACTATTCCTAGACTCAGAAAACAATGATGATATAAGCATTTACATAAACTCACCCGGAGGATCAATAACATCAGGAATGGCAATATACGATACAATGAACATTATAAAAAGCGATGTTTCAACCATTTGTATAGGAATGTCCGCTTCAATGGCAGCATTCCTTCTGTCAAGCGGAACAAAAGGAAAAAGATACATACTACCAAATGCTGAAGTAATGATTCATCAACCACTCGGGGGAGCACAAGGACAAGCAACCGAAATAAAAATCGCGGCAACTCGTATCTTAAAACTTAAAGATAAACTAAATAAAATATTATCAAAAAACACAAACCAACCATTAGAAAAAATACAAAATGACACTGAAAGAGACTACTTTCTTGACGCAGAAGAAGCAAAACAATATGGTATTGTCGACAAAATAATTGAAAACATGTAAAAAGTTAGATATAATAAAAGCGGTGATATCTATTGAAAACATGTGAATTAATATGTAACCTTGAAAGTGGAAAAGGTATTAAAAAAAATGAATTAACAAAAATAATCGAAACAATCAACAATTGTGATTATAAAGTAAACCTTTTCCTAACAGAAAAAAATGGTGATGCAACAGAATACGTAAAAAACATTAAAAAAGCTGATCTAGTCCTATCAATCGGTGGAGACGGAACATTCAACGAAATAGTAACAGGAAACTTCCAAAGAAAAGAAAAATTAGTTCTATCACACATTCCAGTAGGAACAACAAACGACATCGGAGCCATGATTGGACTAGGTAAAAACATGATTAAAAACGTAAAAAGCATTCTAGAAGGAGAAATAAGACAAGTAGACTTAGGACTAATAAACAATCAACCATTTGTATACGTAACAGGATTCGGTAAATTCATAAACGTTCCCTATCAAACATCTAGAAAACTAAAGAAAAAACTAGGTCATATAGCATACCTAATAAATGGTGCAAAAGAATTCTTTCAACAAACTAAACTATATGAACTAGAATATACTATAAACAACGAAACATATCACGGACTATACTCATTAATACTAATATCAAATGCTAATAGAATCGCAGGATTCAACAACATCTATAAAAACGTAAAATTAGACGATGATAAACTAGAAGTAGTATTCTGCAACATAACAAGAAGAAAAGACCTAGTAAAAACAATTATGATGTTAATAAGAACAGGCATAACAAATGCTCCAGGTCTATACTGCTACACAACAGATAAACTAACTATAAAATTTAAAGACGAAGTAAAAAACAATTGGACCATAGATGGTGAAAAATTAAAAGACCAATCCAAAGAATACACTATAACAGTAGATAAAAACTTTAATATGTTACTACCAAAGAAAAACCTAGATAAGTTATTTACAAAATAACATCTAGGTTTTTTTATTTCTCTCTAAGACGATTAGCAATCTCATGAATCTTTCTAAAACGATGATTAAGACCAGACTTAGTAATAGGTCTACTAGTCTCATAAGACATAATATCACTAAGCTCTCCTAACGACACTTCAGGATACTTAAGTCGATAAACAATAACATCTCTAACCTTTTCGTCAACTAAATCAATACCCAACTTATTAACAATAATGTTAATATCTTCAATTTGTTTAGAAGAAGCATCAATAATCTTATCAACATTAGCCTGTTCACAATTATTAAGCCTATTAGTCATATTCTTATGATCCCTATATATTCTTATATCCTCATAATACATAACAGCATTATTAGCACTAATCAATCTAAGAAAATCCCCAATCTTCTCAGCCTCTTTTACATAAACCATATAACCCTTATCTCTATCAATAATTTTACTATTTATATAAAATACACTAAGTAAAGAAGAAATAAACTTAGCATCAATAATTCCATCAACCAAAAACTCTAAATGATACCTAGAAGTCTTTGGATCATTAACACTACCACTAGCAAGAAAACAACCACGTAAATAATCTCTTTTTAAATCTTCATTAGAAAGAAATAAATCATCAATAAAAGTCTCATTTCCATCATAATCAATAATCATTAAATCATTAAGTATAAAAGATACCTTATCTGAAATAACAACATTATAAGAACTCTTCTTCTTAAAATTATTCATACTACCCTGATTAATAATAACATCCACATCATAAATACGCTTAAACATACTAAACAAAAACCTAGCAATCTTAGCATTCTCAGTACTAAGAACAAGACAACCATCAACAACACTATAATTATTACGTACAAAACCAGATAATAACGCAATTACATCATTATCACTATAATCTAAAAAACAAAGTTCATTCTTAACCTCTGTCGCAAAAGACATAAAATCACCTCATCAAATAATTAAATATTGCAGTAGCAAGCTTTAAACTATCATGCCTTATATAATTATCCTCAATAGTAAGCAAATCACTAGATATAATCTCACAATTAAGCTCTTCTAAATAAGAAGGATCAAGCTTAACAAGTTCCTTATTTTCATACCTAACATATCTATCAATAATCTTTTTAGGTATTACAGTATTAGAAACAAGAACAGCATCAACCTTTTTCTTACCTAAATAAGAATCAAGAATAGCAACATGATCACCAACAGTATAATCATCAGTCTCACCCTTTTGTATCGCAGCATTACAAGTATATAAAATTCTAGCATTACTATTATCAATTGCCTCAACTACTTCCTTTGCAATTAGATGAGGAACAATACTAGTATATAAACTTCCCATACTAAACACTATAAGGTCAGCTTCCACTATCGCATCAATAACCTCACTAGATACATGAGGAACCTCTTTATAAAAAAATCTCTTATACCTATGTTCCACATCAGGAATATTCTTCTCACCACTTACAATCTTTCCATCAACAGTCTCAGCCATTAAAGTAAGATAATCTTCAGACAAAGGAAGAACCTTATGCTTAACATCCAAAAAATCACTAAGAACTTTTATACTAGAAGAAAGACTTCCAGTCATATTATACATAGCAGTAAGAATAAGATTACCTATAGGATGCCCATCTAAATCACTATAAGTATTAAATCTATAATCAAGCAAATCCTTTATTTTCGAAGGAGCATCAGATAAACTAACAATAGCCTTCCTAATATCACCCATACCAGGCATAGAAAACTCCTCACGAAGCTTTCCAGTAGAAGCACCATCATCAGAAACAGTAATAACCGCCGTAATATCTACAGGAAACAAATTAAGACCACGAAGTAAATAACTAATACCAGTTCCTCCTCCAAAAACAACAACTTTTTTATTCACTAATATCACCTCAAATATTAAGTATATTATACTACAAAACATAAATAAAAGGAATAGACTTTGTCTATTCCATTAATTCATCTTCTAAAGCATCTATTGCTTCTTCTTCCATAAGTTGATTCTTAAGTTCATAAGAAACATCTCTATATTGTTTAGCACCAGTTCCAGCAGGAATTAGTTTACCAATAATAACATTTTCTTTAAGACCTTGTAACGTATCAACTTTACCCTTAATAGAAGCATCAGTAAGTACTCTTGTAGTTTCTTGGAAAGATGCAGCAGATAAGAATGAATCTGTTTCTAATGCTGCCTTAGTAATACCAAGAAGAATTGGTTTACCAACCGCAGGTTTCTTACCAGTAAGAATTGCTTCTTTATTAACATCAGTAAATTCTCTAATACCAACAACAGAACCAATCAAGAACTTAGTATCTCCACCATCAGAAATTCTAATCTTAGATATCATTCTACTTACTACAACTTCAATATGTTTATCAGAAATATCTACACCTTGAGCACGATAAGCTTTTTGAATTTCTTTTAAGATATATTCTTGAGCAGTAATTCTATCAGTAACAGCAAGAAGTTCTCTTGGACTAATATTACCTTCAGTTAACTTATCACCAACTGATACAGTATCTCCCTTTTCAACACGAAGTTTAGCACCATAATTAGTAATATGTTCTCTTTCTTCAAGCTTATTCTTAATAATAATTCTATATTTACCATGATCTTCATGAATTTCTTTAACCTTACCATCAATAGTAGCAATAGCAGCTTGTCCTTTAGGATTACGAGCTTCGAATAATTCTTCAACACGTGGTAACCCTTGAGTAATATCTTCTCCACCTGCAACACCACCAGTATGGAATGTTCTCATGGTAAGTTGTGTACCAGGTTCACCGATTGATTGAGCAGCCATTATACCAACAGCTTCACCAATTTCAACCAAGTTACCAGTAGCAAGGTTTCTACCATAACATTTTTGACATACACCAGTTCTTGTATTACAAGTAAGTACATTTCTAATTTCAACTGAAGTAACTCCAGCCTTAACAATCTTTTCAGCAAGTTTTTCAGTAATCATTTCATCTTTATCAACAATAACTTCCTTAGTTTCAGGATTAATAACTTTCTTACTAGTATATCTACCAACAATTCTATCATATAATCCTTCAATTACTGTATTATCTTTTTCATTGATAAATGGCATAACTGTAACACCAAAGTCAGTACCACAATCATGTTCCTTAACAATTACATCTTGTGAAACATCTACAAGTCTTCTTGTTAAATATCCAGAAGATGCTGTATTAAGCGCAGTATCCGCACTACCTTTACGAGCACTATGAGTCGATAAGAAGAACTCAGATACAGTTAACCCTTCTTTAAATGAAGATATAACTGGTATTTCAATAGTTTTTCCACCTGGTTTAGCCATAAGACCACGCATACCAGAAAGTTGTACGAATTGTGAAATCTTACCACGAGCACCAGACTTCATCAT
>CAKOJO010000023.1 GCA_934090595.1 uncultured Bacilli bacterium
CCATATAGCATGCATAGGGTTTCTCCGCGTGATACAAAGTCACAGACATTTTTTTCAAGGATTATTCCGGCATTATAGTCAATGTTTTTATTAGTTAGGCTTCTTCCTGCGCCAAGTTCCATAGAAAGACTTCCTAGTTCTTTAGCATCAATTGATTTTATAAATCCACTTTCTTTGGCATAAATTTCAATTGGTCTTTCTAGTCTTATTTCAAGTTTTCCTCCTTGATAGTTAACAAATTCTACAAATTTATCGTATGCTTTTCCACTTGTAATTGCTTCTTTTACTTTGTTTCTTGCATCACGTATTTTCATTCCTGTGTAGATACTAAGCATTACACTCGCCATATCATAACTTAGATAGTATAGATTATTTCTAACTTTGTTTTTTAGAACATCTAGAACTTCAAGTATTTCAATAGAGTTTCCTATATTATTTCCTAGAGGATTATCCATTCTAGTAAGCATACATACTACTTTTTTATTGTACTTTTTACCAATACTAATCATTAGATCTGCTAAAAGTTTGGCCTCTTTAGCGGTTCTTACAAGTGCACCACGTCCTACTTTGACATCTATTAGAATATTATCTGATCCTCCGGCGATTTTTTTACTCATTATACTAATAGCAATAAGAGCAAGAGAATTAGTGGTTCCTGTTACGTCTCTTAGGGCATAGACTTTTTTATCCATTGGACATAGGTTTTTAGTTTGAGATGTAATTACCATTCCAATATCATTTACTTGTTTTAGTACTTCTTCATAAGTTAGATTAACATTTACTCCGATGCTTTCTAATTTATCTATTGTACCTCCGGTATATCCAAGAGCACGTCCACTCATTTTTACTATTTTTACTCCACATGATGCTAGTATTGAAAGGACTACCAATGTTGTTTTATCCCCGACTCCTCCGGTTGAGTGTTTATCTATTGTTGGAAAGTCAAAGTGTAGTGTGTCTCCACTTTTTATAAAGATATCAACAAGATCAAAGATTTCTTGTTCACTAAGACCATTTTTACATATATCTTTAAGAACAATAGTCATTTCTTCATCAGATACATCATTTGATAGATATCCGTTAAAGAAGTATGATAGTTCATCATAAGTTAGAGTTTTTCCTAAATTAAATTTTTCTATTATTTTTTCTTTCATAAGTATAACCTCCGGTTAATTTAATTGTATTTTATCATTGATTTGCATGAAAGGTCAATAATTTAGGAAAATTTCAATCATAAAACTTAAAAAATAGGCATGTACCTATTTAATTTTTCTACTTAAAGTTAAAACGTTTTTATTAACATTATCAAGTTCAAAGTGATTGAGTCCTCTTGTTTTTTTGATTGTTCATTGTAGATAGTATTGATGAATAATCTTGTTTTATTTTATAGTTATCAATATTTGTTAGTATTGTTTTTTCTTCTTTTTCTTCTAATATATGTTTTATGTGTTCAGATATATTTAATTTACTAAAGTTGTATAGTTTTACCATTTACTCCTGTCATTATCAATAATTTAAATCACATGAATATGACCTATTTATACTCTTTTTTTAGATACTTATAACCAATATCTATTCTTGTACTTTTTACATCATAAATCATCTTATTCATTAAAAAAATTAGTTCTTCATTTTTCATATTTTAATCACTCCCAATACAAATATATACTAATATTTAAAAAAATTCATCAAATACGACAATAGATGTCAAGTTTCGCTAATTAATATGGAAAATAATATAATAATGTAGTATAATTTTGTTATGGTGATTAATTTGATAAAGTACCCAAATAATATAGTTAAAACTACTAATAAAAAAGTTAAAAGTTATGGAAACAGAGGAATGACTTTAGAAAGTGAGATTAATTCTACTAATGAGTACTATTTGTTACATGATATAGCTGTTGTACATAAGAAGCCGACTCCTGTTGCGGTAGTGAAACAGGTAAATCAAAAAATAGTGGATGCTTATTTTAAGGTTCCCTCGACTACTGATTATAATGGTATATATAAAGGAAAGTATATTGACTTTGATGCTAAAGAAACGAAGAGTAAAACTAGTTTTCCTTTATCTAATATTCATAATCATCAAATTAAACACATAGAAAGTGTTATAAGGCATAAGGGTATAGGTTTTATAATACTTAGATTTACAACATTAAATGAAACATATCTTTTATTTGGAGAGGACTTATTAGATTTTATCAATAATAATGATAGGAAGTCTATTCCATATGAGTATTTTAAAGAAAGGGGTCATTTAATAAAAGATACATTACAACCACAAGTAGACTATTTAAAAGTAATAGAAAAATATGGAGGTATTAAAAATGAAGAAGAAAGTTAAAAGAAAAAAAGTAGAAGTTGATGCTGTTGATGTTAGACCTAGGAAGATTTCAAACTTATATATCTTGTTACTATCAGTAATTAGTGTTGTCTTATTTATTGCATCTATTATTATGTTTGGACTATTAATTACTATTCCTATAATGATTTTCTTTGCAATATTAATAGCACTTACAATTACCCTAGATAGATACCCTAAGAATAGTGGTAAGAGAAAATTAATAAAATCAATATTTATTTTAATATTGACTCTTGGTATTATTGGAATATTATCATTTATATTGTTCTTTGCTTATATTGTTATTACTGCTCCAAAGTTTGATACTGAACAGTTAGTTACTAGAGAAACTACTAGAGTTTATGATAATAAAAATAAGTTAGTAGCAACATTTGGTAGTGATAAGAGAGAAAATGTAACGTATGATGAAATACCTGAAGTACTAATTGATGCAATTATTGCAACAGAAGATTCAAGATTCTTTCAACATAATGGACTTGATGCTCCAAGATTTGCTAAGGCAGTAATTGGACAACTTCTTGGTAGAGATGCTGGAGGAGGATCTACTTTAACAATGCAAGTTGTTAAGAAGAGTTTTACTAGTGATAATGCTGATGGTATAAAAGGAATCATAAGAAAGTTTACGGATATTTATTTAGCAGTGTTTAAAATGGAAAAAGCATATACTAAACAAGAAATTATTGAGTTTTATGCAAATATTCCATTCTTAGGTTCTAACTCATTTGGTATTGAGCAAGCTTCTCAAACATATTTTGGTAAGCATGCTACTGAGCTTAATCTATCTGAGGCATCACTTATTGCAGGACTTTTCCAAGCACCAAGTTCTTATGATCCTAATATATATCCTGAAAATGCTGAAGCTAGACGTGCTACTGTATTATCTTTGATGGTAAGACATGGTTATATAACACAAGAACAAGCTGATATTGCAAGTTCTATATCAGTTGAGGATTTGCTTAGTCCTAATAGTAGTTCTTATGCTACTAGTGAATATCAACCATACTTAGATACAGTTTATAATGAAGTTGTTAAAAAATATGGTTTTGATCCTTATGTAGTATCAATGGATATTTATACTAATATGGATACTAAAAAACAAGAAGCATTAAATGATGTATTCAGTGGTAAGACATATACTTGGCCAAATAGTACAGTTCAAGCTGGTGTTGTAGCAATTGACTCTAGTACTGGTAAAATAATTGCGCTAGGAGCAGGAAGAAATAGAAAAGGTGAACTTACAATGAGTTATGCCACTGATATAAGTAGACAAATTGGTTCTACTGCTAAACCATTATTTGATTATGCACCTGGTATTGAATATGAAAACTGGAGTACTGCTAAAATATTTAGTGACACACCTACTTCTTATTCTGGTGGTGGTGGAAAAATTGTAAACTACGACTATGCATATAAAGGCGATATTACATTAAGATATGCATTATCAGATTCAAGAAACATACCTGCTGTTAAAGCTTTCAGAAGTGTTGATAACGAAAAGATTAAGAAGTTTGTTACTTCAATTGGATTAACACCAGAAATTGATTCATCAGGATATTTACATGAAGCTCATGCACTGGGAGCATTTGATGGTACATCCCCTCTTCAACTTGCGGGAGCATATCAAATATTCTCTAATGGTGGATATTATTATGAGCCATATACTGTAAATAAAATTGTACTTAGAAATTCTGACGAAGTAATTGATGAAAAAGAAACTGCTCCAGAAAAACAAAAAGTACTTAGTGATTCTACAGCATATATGATTGCAGATGTATTAAAACAAACTGCTAAAAATATTGGTGTTTATGGAGCTGTATCTGATCAAATAGCTCTTAAAACAGGTACTACAAACTATGATGATAAAACAAGAGCATATTATGGTTATCCAAGTGGTACTGGTCCAGATGGATTAGTTGCAGGATTTACTCCAGATATATCTCTTGCAATGTGGACTGGTTATACTGAAAACAAGAAAGGACAATACCTTTCAGGTAGTACAATGTATTCACATAAAAATAATTTATATAAAGCTTGTGCTAAAGCAATATTTAATAATAATGGTGCAACATTTAAGAAACCTTCAAGTGTTGTATCAGTAAAAGTTGAAAAAGGTACTGAATTATTACCAAGTAGTAGCACTCCATCAAATATGATAATAACAGAGTTATTTAAACGTGGTACAGAACCTACTGAAACATCTGGTAGATATAAAACACTTGATACTCCGACTGGATTCACTGCTGAATATGTAAATGGTAAAGTTAAACTTTCATGGAATAGTGTTAATAAACCTGAAGATATGAGTGAAAAGACTAATGGTCAATTTGGTTATAGAGTTTATAAAGATGGTAAACAAATAGCATTTACTACTGATAATTACTATACTTATACTCCAGATTATCCATATGGAACATATACTGTTAGGACATCGTTTAAGAATGTTACAACCAATATGAGTAGTCCGGCGACAGCATCGATTGCATCAAAAATTAAGTTTGAGTTTAATGATGAGTCAGAAACTACTCTACCAATCGGAAGTACATACACTCCGACATCTAATCCTGTTTCGGTTTATGAAAATGATGAAGATGTTACATCTAGTGCTAAGATTACTAGTAAGATAATAGATAATGCTACTGGTAGTGTTGTATCTGATATAGATACTTCAGTTGTTGGTTCTTATACAATACAATATACTGTTAGTTATCGTGGTGAGTCTGAAACATTTAGTAAAAATATAACTGTAAATTAAGAAGCGAAAAATGCTTCTTTTTTTCATATTATAATTGAATAATTATTAAAAATATTATATACTTAATAGCATAAGGAGTGTTTGTATGAAAAGAAAACAAGTTAAGATTAAAGATAATAATGAGACAAAGTCTAAGTCTAAGAAGGCAATAAAAGTAATTAGTATTTTATTTATAGTAGTTCAGCTTCTTGCTATGTTTACTCTACTCTATTCTTTATATATAATTAAAGGAATAGAAACTGAATTAAGATATGTATTTATGGTGTTAGTATTAATAATTAATATTATAAGTATTGTTCTTACTACTAGATCGCTTAAAAAGGAAAAACAGAGTAAATTCTTTATATTTGTAATAGTTGCTAGTATATTTATATTTGCTCAAGCTATTGGTAGTTATTATATATTAAAGACTTATAGTACTCTTAATAGCATGAATAAGAATGAAATAACTTATACTACCGCTTTTGTTACTTTAAAAGATAGTAAGATTAAAGATATTAGTTCTATTAAAGATGCAAAGATTGGTATAGTGGAAGATGAGACTTCTATTGAGGGGTATGTAATTGGTAAGGAAGTTATTAAAGAAAATAGTTTAGAAAAGAATAATACTTTGGTTGATTATGAAGATTTTACTGCTTTAGTAAAAGGACTTTATAGTAAAGATATTGATATAATGATTGTATCTGAGGATTATGTATCAATGTTTGATGAAATAAATGAGTATAAAAATATTTCTAGTGAAACTAAAGTAATTTATAAGAAAGAAAAGACTTATACAAAGGATGAAATTGCTAAGTTAACTGGAGAAGATACTAATATTAGTTCTTCTGATAAGATAGATAAACCATTTACAGTATTAGTTATGGGAATTGATTCTACTGCTCCGACTTTAAAGAAGAATGCAAGTGGTAATGGTGATGCATTGATGTTACTTACATTTAATCCTAAAACACTTAATGCTACTATACTTAGTATTCCAAGAGATACTTATGTTCCGATTGCATGTTTTGCTAATCAAAAAGAAAATAAGATTACTCATGCGGCATGGAATGGTGCTAGTTGTATGATTAAAACTATTGAAAACTTTACTGGTGTAGATATAGATTACTATGTTAAAGTTAATTTCCAAGGTGTTGTTAAATTAGTTGATGCTATGGATGGTATTGAAGTAGATGTTCCACTAGATTTTTGTGAATCTAATTCTAAACGTGCTACTTCTAAGGATAAGTTAATTTGTTTAAAAGAAGGAAAACAAACTCTTAATGGTGAACAAGCTCTTGCTCTTGCAAGACATAGAAAAACTTTATTGACTGGGGATCTTCAACGTGGTGTTAATCAACAATTAGTAATTCAAGGTATGCTTAATAAAGTTAAAAGTATTAAGAGTGCTGGTCAAATGTTAAAGATACTTGATATGGTTAGTCAAAATATAGATACAAACTTTACTACTAATCAAATATTATCTTTCTATGATATCGCTAAAAATTTGGTTCTTACTAGTAGTGAATCATCTAATTTAATTAATATAAGACAACTTTATTTATCTGGTTCTAGTCAAATGATATATGATGAAAGAAGTGGTTTAGTTTTATACAATTATATTCCTAATAAGAGTAGTCTTAATCAAATAGTTAAAGCTATGAAAGATAATTTATCTGCTAAACCTAATTTAGATGTCAAGAGAATGGACTTTAATATTGAAGAAGAATATGAAATGGAAACAATTGGTACTGATAACTTGAGTGCTACTAGTACTTATACCCTACTCCCTAATTTTGTTGGTAAGAGTGAGGATTATGCTGTTAATTGGTTACGTAGTAATGGAGTCAGTTATGAAATAAAAGAAAATATAATTACTTCTGGTACTGATGGTATTGTAACGGATCAAAGTTATCCACAAAATAAAAGAATAGATTTAATATCTGGTAAGATTGTAATAACTGTTAATAGATTAAAGGTTGATACTCCTAGTACTCCTACTCCTACTGAGCCTAGTGAA
This sequence comes from uncultured Bacilli bacterium, assembly GCA_934090595.1. Taxonomy (GTDB): domain Bacteria; phylum Bacillota_I; class Bacilli_A; order RF39; family UBA660; genus JAEDJI01. The sequence continues at coordinate 7,117 of CAKOJO010000023.1, forward strand.
CCTACTAAACCTGATACTCCTACTGAACCGGATACACCAAGTACTCCTGATACTCCTACTGAACCTAGTGAACCTGAAGAAAATACTGAAGGATAAGATAAAAAGTTTTACAGTTTTGTAAAGCTTTTTTTATTACAAAAATTTGACTTTTTGTTCGTTTTGTGATATAATTTGTGCAATTAAAAGTTAGTATACTTTATATTATTTGGGGGTATTTTTTATGAATGGTAAATTATCTATAAAACCTTTGGAAGAAGACAATATATTATTAACATATATTATGGCTTGTTCTTCTAATTACGATTATGAGATAGATATTAGTTCATCATTAGATAGAAGCTTTGAGGAAATTATTTCTGATTCATATGACTTTGATCAAAATATTGATTATTGTATTTCGATGTGTGAAGATAATGAACGTTTAGAAGTTTTAGAAAAGATTAAGAATGATAGATTAAATTATCTTAGAAATGTTTCCGATATTGAGTTTTTCTATGAGCCAAAAGTTGTTGCAAAGTTTGTTAGAGATAATCCTATTTTGCTTACTAAGAGAATTATTTTTAGTGATTATGATTTATTAAATAGTAATTTAATTGAGGAAATTGAGAGTTCTTTTGGAGAAAATACTTCAAATATATATTTTAAGATTGAGGGCAACTATTCTTTAATTACGTTTGATGAATATAAAAAAACTACTGATTCTATAAATAAAAAAATTGCTGAAATAGAAAGATTTGATTTTTCTCCTTTAGAAAAGATAATGTATGTTTATGATATGGTAAGGGATAAGGTTTACTTAGAAGTTGATGAGAATGAAGATAAGCTGAACTCTAGAAATTTATCTTCTGCCCTACTTGGTGATAAAATTGTATGTGTTGGATATTCTGTAATATTTCAAACTTTACTTAATAAGTTAGGTATTGATTGTCACAAAATTAGACTTGATAGTCTTGATCATGATGGTGGTCATGCAAGGGTTGCTATACATGTTAAAGATGAAAAGTATGATGTTGATGGTGTTTACTTTTTTGATCCTACTTGGGATAGTAAAAGAAATAAAGATGATAATAAGTTTTTATCATCGTATAAATATTTTGCTTTAACTAAAACAAAAATGGATAAAGAGGACAAGGATAAACTTATTGATAAAAGTTTTCCGTATTTTTCTTCAGATATTGCTTGGGAGTTTGATGATTTAGTAGATGAAGTTGGCTTTAAAGAATTACCAAATTATCTTGTAGACTCTATTAACTCTATGTCTTACTTGGTTACTGGTAATAATCTTATTAGCAAATTATGGTCTCATCCTTTAACAATGGATATGTTTAATCCTGATAAAGATGAAATTAGTGAAAAAATATATGAATTAACGAATTATTTTGATGTTTTAATTAGTGCTGATGTTTTACTTGAGGTTTTATATAATGTTAGAAAACAACAATATTATTCTAATCCAGAAAAGTATCCTTTTAATTTGGATGATTTTTATAGAACTATGCTTATATCTGACTGGGAATTTGATACTAGTGAAATTAATAAAATTATGATGAATTTTAGGAATGATGAATATAATAGAAAGATTAAATTTCTTGAGGCTATTAAATTTGTGGAAGAAAGTGAGTTAGATAAACGTATTGAACAAGTAAAACTTACTAAGACGCTTAGAAATATTTATAATAATAAGACAAAATAAAAGACCAATTGGTCTTTTTTACATGCCTAGATGTTTTTTAATCATATTGTATGAGAATGCATCGTTTGATTGAGATGGAATGAATACTACATAGTCTATATTATAGGTTTTAACATAATAGTTTATACTATTTTTACTGGTATTGTGTCTATAGTCAATTGAAATCATTTTATTAAAATCATGTACACTTAATGTTTCTAGAATGTTGGTAAATGATGATCCTACATATAAAATATTAGGTAAATCTTTTCTATTTGTATCAATAATAGTAAAGGCATTATCTCCTTCCATATAAGAGTCTTCATAGTTATTTCCTTTTCCATATACTTTTTTATTGGATACTTTTAAGTCTTCATATCTAGTATAGTTAATATTGAACTTAGGTACTAGATATAGTTCTTCTAAAGAAGGTTTAACGCTTTGTCCTAATTGATTATTAAATGAACCATTTATAATTGTTTTTTCTATAGTGTATAGATCTTCTAGATTGTTTTGTTTTAGTCTATTATCATTTGTTACTTGTTTTATTTTATTATATAGAATATTTGCACCACGTGGTGTTATATGATGATCATTTGTGTAATAGTATCTAATGTTTTTATCTTTAAATAGTTCATAAGCATCTATTAAGATAACATTATTATTTAGATTTTGTTTTACAATGTCTATACTTTTATTATAAATAGTATCACTACTGATGTAACTGTTTGGTAGATTATCTTTTTCTACAGCATCTTTTCTAGGAATAGATAAAAATATAAACTTAGTATTGTTTGTTGTTACTTCATCTGCTACTTTGTTTATGTTGTATGTACTTTGTTTTACATTTTCTAAGTAAGTATCTTCATTATTTATTCTTTGATATGCTGAATATAATTCATTATTATTTCCTTTTACTACATCACCATTATATCTTTGAAATTGAAATAAATAGTATCCTTTAACTAATTTATCTCTAAAGGCAATTTGATCTGAGAATGCTGTTGTTAAAGTATCTAGGTATGTTCCATTTATTAGTGTTTTTAATGAAAACTTTGGAAATGTTGTAAGTGTTCTTTTTTCTACAGTACTTATTTCATTATTATTAGTAAGTGTTATAAACATAAATGTATATATTATAATAATGAATGTAATAGTAAATATTGTTTTTATTTTTTTCATGTTTCCTCCTTTAGAATCTAAAGTATATAAATGGATTGTATGTAGATTGTGCTAAAAACATAATTGATATAATGAATAAGATTATTAGACCTATGTATTTTATAATATTAAATATTAATTTGTCTTTAAACTTATCGCATATAACGTAGTATATATTTGTTGAGAATATAGTTGCTAGTATGAAATATATGTAATATGTTTCAATATATATACGTGACTCCATAAGTGATATGGTTGTTATATCAAAGCTAAACATTGCGCTTATTATGTTGTAGAATTGATTTAGATTGTCCACTCTAAAGAGAACCCAACCAAATAGTATTATAAGTAATGCATAGATGTGTTTTAGGATGTTTGGTGTCTTTTTTAAGTATTTTGATAGAACAAATTTTTCTAGTGATAGGAATATTAAATAGTAAAGTCCCCATAGAATGAAGTTGTATGCTGCTCCATGCCAGAATCCTGTTAATAACCAGACTATGCTCATGTTTAGTATTTGTCTTTTTATTCCTTTTCTATTTCCACCGAGTGGAATGTATACATAGTCTCTAAACCAAGTTGATAGTGATATGTGCCATCTTCTCCAGAAGTCTGTGATTGATTTTGCCATGTATGGAAAGTTAAAGTTTTCTAGGAAATGGAAACCAAATATTCTACCTAGTCCAATTGCCATATCAGAGTATGCTGAGAAGTCAAAGTATATTTGAAACATATATGCTATTGCCCCGATCCATGATGTTGTAAAGGAATAGTTTCCTGCGAAGATGATGTCCGCTAATTTACCCATTTGATTGGCTATGATTAGTTTTTTGGCAAATCCTAGAATGAATCTTTCTATACCATATGATATGTCTTCAAATGATGTTGTTCTTTTAGTTATTTCTTTTTCAATGGTTTGGTATCTTACGATTGGTCCAGCGATTAGTTGTGGAAATAGACTAACGTATAATAGTAATAGTAAGTAGTTTTTTTGGACTTTTACTTCTTTTTTATAGACGTCTATTACATAACTCATTGCTTGGAATGTATAGAATGATATTCCTATAGGCATTATTATGTTTAATAGTTTTATATCTATATTAAATAGGTTATTTATGTTTGATAAAAAGAAGTTAGTATATTTATAAAACATTAATACTAATATATTAATTATTATTGTAATTATAAGTATTTGTTTTCTTTTGGTTTTATATTTATCTATTAGAATGGCTCCTAGAAAGTCTGCTAAAACAACAAGCATCATTATAAGTAGATATTTTAATCCTCCAAAAGCATAAAATAATAAACTAAATAGTAATAGTGTATAGTTTTTAAGTTTTTTTGGACTTAAAAAATAGAATAATAGTAATATTGGTAAGAAACCAAATATAAAAATTGAACTGCTAAATACCATGATATCTCTCCCTTTAATAATTATAACACAAAGAAAAAAGAGTTTGAAACTCTTTTGACAATCTTAATTTAAAACTATTTTTTTAGTTGATAATCTGGTTTAATATATTGATCATCAAATGTATCTGGGCATTTAGTAATACTTGTATATCTTAGTTTTAAAGGATCGCTTTCGTCTTCTTTTTTAGTTTCTTTTCCTTTTAGGTCTTCATCTGCTGCAATGTCTTGATAAGAACCAATTACACCTTTTCCGGCAGAACCATCATAAATGCACACATAAACTTCTCCATCTTTTACATATGCTCTTGCAGTAGTATATCCTTTATCAGTCCATGGACTACTTGCTAATGGTTTTTCTAGCAAATCAGATGCATTTGTTCCTTTTGCATCTACAAAAACATAAACTCCTCTATCACTTTCTTCTCCTTGTACTTGTCTTTCTCTAAGTACTGCATTAGTTATGTTTTGTGCATTTAATCTGTCTGCATTAATTTTAGAGTTTTCAATGTAATTAGTTACCATGATGGCAGTTATTCCTGCTAATATAGCTAGTATTACGATTACTGCTAATAATTCAATTAAAGTAAAACCTTTTTTATTATTTTTCATATTTAACCTCCATATACTTTATAAGTAAATTATACAAGAGTTTTTTTATAAAGTAAATGATTTTAATAAAAAAAGACACTTTTGTATCTTTTTATGTAAACTAAATAACTATTGCAATTAAGTTTCCTGATCCTTTGTTAACTACTTTACTCATTGTTTGTTGTAGTTTGAATTGAATGTTTTCTGGCATCATGTTTATTTTAGATTGAATTCCTTCTTGAACTATTTGATCTAGACTTCTTCCAAATATTTCGGATGACCAAATGCTATTAGGATCGTTTTTACTATCTTTCATTATGTAGTCTATTAATTCTTTGCTTTGTACTTCTGTTCCAATGATTGGTTCAAAGCTTGATTCGACGTCTACTCTTATCATGTGAATTGATGGGGCTTTGGCTTTTAGTTTGATTCCATATCTATTTCCTTGTTTAGTGACTTCTGGTGTATCTAGTGTCATATCACTAAGTGATGGAGTTGCTACACCGTATCCAGTTGCTTTGACCATTTTTAGAGCATATTTAACTTGATCGTACTCTGCTTTTGATTCTTTGTAGTCTTGGAACATTGAAAGTAGACTTGCTTTACTAGTTATATCTACACCAATCATTTCATTTAAAACAGTATTAAATAATTCATCTGGTGCATCTAATCTAATGTTTAGTATCCCTGTTGATGGGTCTACTTTTGACATGTATGCTTTTGATATATATTCACAGTCATTAAAGTGTTCTAGAATAGTGTCTACATCACGAAGTTTATCGACTTCTACTACGCTTTCTTTTATTTTTTCAACGTATGATTTTTTTACGTAGTGATTAGAGTTTAGAACACCAATCCATTCTGGCATATCTACTGATACTTCAAGTACTGGGAATTCATATAGTGCTTCACGTAAAATATCTGTTACATCTCTTTCATTCATTGATAAAACGTCCATAGGTAGAACTGGTACACCGTAGTTATTTCTCATATCTTTAGCTAGTGCTTGAGTCTGTGGATCGGTTGGATGGGTACTGTTTAAGACTACGATGAATGGTTTATTAATTGATGTTAATTCTCCGATTACTTTTTCTTCGGCATTTATGTAATCTCCTCTTTCAAAATCTCCGATTGAACCATCTGTTGTTACTACTACTCCGATTGTTGAATGATCTTTTATTACTTTTTCTGTTCCTATTTCTGCTGCTTCGATGAATGGAATTTCATCGTTATACCACGGAGTTTTTACCATACGTGGTCCATTTTCATCTTCGTATCCTTTGGAGTTTTCAATTACATATCCAACACAGTCTACTAATCTGATGTTGCACTCTAGTTCGTCAACTTTAATTTTAGCAACATTGTTTGGTATAAACTTAGGTTCGATTGTCATAATGGTTTTTCCTCCACTTGACTGTGGAAGTTCATCAAGAGTTCTTTTTCTTTCAAACTCATCTGTTATATTTGGTATAACAAGAGTTTCTACTACTTTTTTAATAAATGTAGATTTACCTGTTCTTACTGCTCCAACAACCCCTAAATATATGTCTCCCCCAGTTCTTGTTGCTATGCTTTTTATTATCTCTTCTTTATTCATATCATCACTCTCTTTCATTTAACTTATATGTTAAAAAAGATATAATATGAAAAAAACAATAAAATTGTTACACTTTATTGTTTCGATAGTACAACATATCTAGTGTTCTATTACGCATTTTTTGATTTTTTTTGATTTTGCGTAATAGAATCAAACTTTATCTTCTAACTCTAGTTTTTAATAACTTAAATAATACAAAATATTATTATCACAGTCATAAACACCAACTTCATATTTTGTTTCTTTTTTATTTGTATTTGCAGAAATATTATTTTCTTTATAATAGTAATATCCATTTTTAATTGATAATATTTCAATATTATGTTCAAACTTTTTTAGTATTTTTTGATCAATTTGTTTAGTACTCCAATTATTATTTTTAATTATATCTTTTTTTATTTGATTACATTTTTCTTCATCAAATACATATGTGTAATAATCAATACCATCATTTTGTGCATCTTGTCCTTTTACATTATATATTTCAATATTTTTATAATCATCTACTTTTATGCCTAAAACTTGTTTATAATTATTATGATAATCTATGACGTTATTTTTTAAATAGTATAGTTTTGCATTTTTAACATCCATTATGGCATATATTAAGCTTTTATTGTAATAATATAAATCTTCTCTATCTATTTCTACTGTTTTTCTATCTATTTTTTCATAGAATTTGTTCATTATATATTCATAAAACTTCTTTTTATTCCAGTTTTTATTATTTTCAATTCTTTTTTTTATTCTATATATACTGTCTTTATCATGGGAATTATTTATTTTATATACTTTATATTCATATGAGTTGTCTTTACTATAAATAGTGTAATAATCTATATCATAGTCTTTTATTCCTAATTCTAATTTTTCGTACTCTTTATCTTCGTGTGTTTTTATATATAGTGTTGTTATTATTATAGATAAAAAACTAATTAGGATTATAAGTATTAATATAATACAAAAATTTCTTTTTTTATTTTTCAACATATCATTCCTTATTCAACAATGTAATTATTTAAATTAAATTTTATTTTTACATCATATGGTTTTATAACTCCATACTCACTAGAAACAACTCCAAAATTATTTAATGTTGTTGACAGCATATCTGTAATCATCGAATCTTTTTGATCTATATATTTATTTATTCCTTTAAAATCAGTAAAGTCATATGTATCATTTATTTCAATTTCTAAATTCCAAGTATTATTGTTATTCTTTTTAGGTTTGATGTATAGTGTTGAATTGTGAAGTGCATATAATAAATCTCCTTTACTAAAGCTAATTAAAATTCCATCTTTTTCGTAATCTTCTACTTCTTTATTATTTTTTATTATTTCCTTTACTTTTTGTTTAAAGTTTTCATCATTTACTATGCTATTAACTATTTCATCATCTTTTATTACTAAATCTTTAGATTTTTTTCCAAAAGGAATTAATGAGTTTGATAGAAGTTTGGCTGAAAGTGGTTTTTCTGTAAACAATCCTCCAAGTACTACAACTTGCCAAAATGTATACTGCATAGAATAAAATACAGCATAAGTAATTGGATTAGAAATTTTAGTTATATCAAATATAAAACTAATGCTTTTTATCAAATTTTTCGCTACTTTATCATCAATTTCTTTCCAATTTATATTTTTAAATTCTTTTATTAACTCATCAAATTTCAAAGAGCAATTGTATAGTTTATATATATCATTTAAAGTAAATGAAACTGTATATGGTATTTTTGATGAGAATACTGAAATGTTTGTTATATCGCTTTTTATTTTTTCTTTTATTTCTTTTAAGGACTCGTAATTAATTTTATTCAAATAACTTAGTGCAATATATTTTTTTGCTAATTCTTGTTTTTTAATCCTACTTAAGAAAAACTTATGATTTCTAAAAGCAATTCTATTAAATAAATAACTTTCTTTATTTAGTATTTTAAATGGTTTGGATATATTTAACATTTCATATACATTGTTTAAGCATCCTCTTCCAAACATATTATAATTATAATTGTAAATTTTGTTACATATAACACACCTTTTTTCTCCCATACATTTGCACCTCTTTACTTATATATTTCTATTTAAATAATTAAAAGATTGTTTCCATTACGCATTTTTTGATTTTTTTTAATTTTGCGTAATAGAAATATTGATTGTCAATTTGTTATTTTAAATGTTTTTTCTATATCATCTGTTTGATCTTCTATATATGCCTTTATTATTTCTTGTGTC
>CAKOJO010000024.1 GCA_934090595.1 uncultured Bacilli bacterium
AACAAAGGGTGGTATAATATCAGTTGCAAGACAAAAATTAAGAACATATGTAACTAGAGAAATGTTAAGTGCTTTGCTTAATAAAACTACATTTAGTTATGAAGATATTTTAACTGAACCAACTGCAATTTTTGTTATTGCTAGAGATGAAAACAAATATATAAACAATGTTGCAACTATGTTTATTGAACAATTATTTACAATACTAGTAAATTCAAAAATACAAAATCAATTTAATTTTGTATTAGATAATATTGATGACTTGGAAAGAGTTAATGAATTAAGTGATATGCTAAGTTCTGGAATTTCAAGAAATATTAAATTTGAAATTGCAACTCGTTCTTATGAAGAATTAATAGAAAAATACGGAAAATATATAGAAAAATTAAGTAATCCTGTAGTAGTAGGAAAAGATATAAAACTAGTAATTGATAATGAAGAATATACTGAAGAAAAAGAACAATTGATAGAGTTTATTCAAGATGAAAATGTAGAATTTCCTTTACTTCAAAAAGAAAAAATAGAAACGTTTGATATAGTAGAGTTTGTTCGTTCAAAAAAAGAAAGTATTGATATGCGTAATCCTTTCCTTACAAATAATTTAAGTACTAATGTTCCTGATATAAATGGATTAATAAAAGATGTAGATCGAAAAATAGAACAATTAGATGCCAAAGAAAATACAAATTCTGATGCAAGTGTATATTCAAAAGAAGTTGAAGAACATAATAACATGATGTATCAATCATTATTAAATGATTGTAAATCTAAGTACAAAGTTTTAGAAGTAAGTAATCCGATAACAAAAGCAGAATATGAAAGAGCAATTGAAAATATTGCAAGTAGTGAATTTTCTGTTTTAAATAAAATAGAAATATTATTAGAAATGTATAAATTTTCTATATATTGTGCAGAAAAATTCCTTGATCCAAGAGCAGAAAGCAGAAACAAAACGTATTTGATTATGGAAGTAGCAGAATGCAAAACTAATGATCAATTAAAAGAATTAAAGAATAAATTACATGCTACGAATGAATCACTAAAGAAATCTATTGATAACCACCAAGAGTATTTAGAATATAGTATTAATCCTCGTTATATGTTTTAGTAAATAGCTTGTTTAAACCATTACCAAATTTCAATTTGATAATGGTTTTTTTATTTTTAATTGAGTTTAGATACTTTTAAATTCTTATGAAGAGATGAGTGCCTTAAAAGTATATTTACTTATATTTTTCATATTATTAATTGGTGATACTTTTGAAAAGATTATTTTTATTAATATTATTTATTTTTTTACTTATTCCTATTAGTGTTAATGCCGTATCAATTGACTCTAAATCTTTATATGCAATGGATATAGAATCACAAAGAGAATTTTATAGTAAAAATCCTGATGATAAAAGATTAATTGCATCAACTACAAAGATAATGACTGCAATTGTAGCAATAGAAAATTCTAATCCTACTGATGTTGTAAAAGTAAATAGTGAAATTTTAAAGATGTATGGTTCTAATACATATATTGAACCAAATGAAAGTATTTTAATGCTTGATCTTTTGTATGGACTTCTTTTAAGAAGTGGAAATGATTCTGCAACCGCAATCGCAGAACATCTCGGAGGACAATCAAACTTTATAAAACTAATGAATGAGAAAGCTAAATTACTAGGTTTAAAAAATACTACTTATCAAAATCCTACTGGTTTAGATGATGAAACAAAAAACTATTCAACAATGAAAGATCTTGCTTATATTTATGCATACTCATATAAAAATAATTTATTTAAAGAAATAATAAAAACTAATCACTATGTCACTAAAAGCACTAATAAGACATATGATTGGTACAATAGATGTAAGTTTATAAATATGTATGATAAACAAACAGGATGTAAGACAGGATACACACCAGATGCCGGTAGGTTAGTGGTCTCAAGTGCTAGTAATAATGATTTAAATGTAGTTATTGCATCAGTAAATAATAAATATGATTATGATACTCATATAAGTCTATATGATGAGATATTTAATAACTATAAAAATGTAAAATTAATAGATAAAGATGATTTTAACTCTAAATATAAAGAAGATAAACTATATATTAAAAATGATTTTATATATCCACTTAGTGATGATGAATTAAATAAAATAAATTTTACTATTAATATAAATAATGATAATAAAGATATAAAAATATATTTAGATAAAGATTTAATACATCAAGAAAAAATATATAAAACAAATGAAAAAGTGAGTTTATTCTCTAGAATAAAAAGCTTCTTTTCAAAACTTTTTGACTAATTGATGAAAAATATGTATAATTAACTTGGTGATTTTATGGAAAGATTACAAAAAGTGATAGCAAACTCAGGATATACATCACGTCGTAAAGCTGAAGAATTAATAAAAGATGGAAAAGTATTAGTGAATGGTAAACTTATTACAGAGTTAGGTTATAAAGTAGATACAAATGATGATGTAGTAGTCGAAGGTACTCATATTACAAAAGAAAATAAAGTATATTATTTACTTAATAAACCAAGAGGATATGTTTCATCAACTGAAGATGACAAAGGAAGAAAAGTAGTGACTGACTTAATTAATACTACTTTAAGAATATATCCTGTAGGAAGATTAGATTATGATACTACTGGTATTTTACTTCTTACTAATGACGGTGAATTTGCTAATTTGATGATGCATCCTAAAAACAAGATTGATAAACTATATATTGCTAAAATAAAAGGAATACTTTTTAAAAATGAAATAGAACAACTTACTAAGGGTGTAGTAATTGATGGGGTTAAAACATCACGTGCCAAAGTAAGAGTAAAAAAATATGATAAGAAAACGAATACATCAATCGTAGAAATAATAATTCATGAAGGAAGAAATCATCAAGTTAAAAAGATGTTCGAAGCGGTTAATCATGAAGTATTAAAACTAAAAAGAGAACAAATTGCTTTCTTAACACTTGAGGGATTATCTTCTAAAGAATATAGAATGTTAACGCCTAAAGAAGTAAAAAGACTGTACAATCTTGCAAAAAATGGGAAATAAGACACTTGATTTAGTGTGTCTTTTTTTATATAATTATCTTGAGGGAAAAATATGGAAAATATATATAACTTAACTTATGAAGAGTTAGAAAAATTTTTAATAAATAATAATCAAAAGAAATATCGTACTTCTCAAATATTTGAATGGTTATATGATAAAAGAGTATCATCATATGATGAAATGACTAATTTAAGTAAAGATCTTATTTTATTACTTAAAAATTCTTTTTCTATAGAAAAGTTAGAGATAGTAAGTCAAGAAATAGATACAGATGTTTCTAAGTTCTTATTTAAATTAAAAGACAAAGAACATATAGAAAGTGTATTAATGAGACATAACTATGGACTTAGTTTATGTATATCTAGTCAAGTAGGATGCAACATGAGTTGTAGTTTCTGTGAAAGTGGAAGAAGAAAAAAAGTACGTAATTTAAATGCATATGAAATGATTCTTCAGATTATGATGATTGAAGAACTAATTAAAGAAAGAATTACTCATATAGTAATCATGGGTATTGGTGAACCATTTGATAACTTTGATAACTTAGTAAAATTTATTAAAATAGCAAATCATCATAAAGCACTTAATATTGGATCACGTCATATTACTGTTTCTACATGTGGAATAGTACCTAAAATATATGAGTTTAGTAAACTTCCATATCAAGTTAATCTAGCAATTAGTTTGCATGCTCCAAACGATGAATTAAGAAACTTCTTAATGCCTATTAATAAAGCATATCCACTTGAAGAACTAATTAAGGCAGTAAAAGACTATGTATCAAACACTAATCGTCGTGTTACTTTTGAATATATATTACTAAGGGATATAAATGATAAAGAAGAACATGCAAGACAACTATGTAGGCTAATCAAAGGAATAAATTGTTATATTAATATAATTCCTTACAATGAAAACAGTAATATTTTATATAAAAGAAGTAAAAAAGATACAATTATGAAATTTTATGATATAATAAAAAAGGAAGGTATAAATGTTACTATAAGAAGAGAATTCGGTAGTAATATTTCTGCTGCATGTGGTCAATTAAGATCTAAAAAGGAGGAATAGAATGGAAACATTTTATTTAACTGATACTGGTTTAGTAAGAGATCATAATGAAGATAGTGTGATTATTCTTACAAATGGTGATAATGCTACTCTTATGGCAGTAGCGGACGGAATGGGGGGACATTCTGCCGGAGAAGTTGCATCATCAATAGCAATTAGTTATTTAGGAAAAAGATTCAGCGAAAGTTTCTTTAAAATGACTAAGCAAGATGCTGTTGAATGGATAAGAAATAGTGTTAATGAAATAAATAGTTTAATATTTAAATATACAGATGAGCACCAAGAAAGTAAAGGAATGGGTACTACTTTAGTACTTTGTATTGTTACAAATGATTATATATTATTTGGAAATATCGGAGACTCATCAGGATTTGTTATGAAAGATGATAAATTACATAAAGTTACCTATGATCATACTTTAGTAAATTTACTTGTTAGTGCAGGAGAACTTACAAAAGAAGAAGCAAGAAATCATCCTCGTAAAAACATTTTGATGAATGCACTTGGAATAAATGATCCAGTTGAAATAGATATCTTTGATTGTAATATGGAAATTGAAGGAATAGTTTTATCATCTGATGGACTTACTACAATGCTTACTGAAGAACAAATAGAACATGTTTTACTTGAAGATCTTTCAATTGAAGAAAAAGTTATTAAACTAATTAAAAAGGCTAATAACAGGGGTGGCAATGATAATATATCAGTTGCTTATATGGTAAGATAAGAAGGGTGTTGATAAAATGATAGTAAAAGGACAATTAGTAGATGATAGATATGAGATATTAAAAACAATCGGAGAAGGTGGGATGGCTAATGTTTATCTTGCTTTTGATAATATATTAAAAAGACAAGTTGCAATAAAAGTATTACGTGGTGATCTTGCAACTGATGAAAAATTTGTAAGAAGATTCCAAAGAGAAGCACTTTCTGCTTCATCACTTTCTCATCATAACATAGTACAAATTTATGGAGTAGGAGAAGACGATGGTGATTATTACATTGTTATGGAATATGTTCCAGGTAAAAACTTAAAACAACTATTAAAGAAAAGAGAAAAGCTTACTGTTCATGAAGTAGTAGATATTATGCTACAAATTACAAGTGCTATGGGTGCTGCTCATGATAATTTAATCATTCATAGGGATTTAAAACCACAAAACATATTAATAAAAGACGATGGAGAAATAAAAATAACAGACTTTGGTATTGCTATGGCACTTAATGCTACACAACTTACTCAAACAAACTCTGCAATGGGATCTGTTCATTATTTTCCACCAGAACAAGCTAATGGAAAAGGTGCTACTTTAAAAAGCGATGTTTATTCACTTGGTATAATGATGTATGAACTACTTACTGGAGTTCTTCCATTTCGTGGTGATAATGCTGTAGAAATAGCATTAAAACATTTGAAAGAACCATTTCCAAACATAAGAGATGAATATCCTGAAATACCTCAAAGTATTGAAAATATATTAAAAACTGCGACTGCTAAAAATCCTAAAAATAGATATGCTAATGCTAACGAAATGCATGATGATTTAGCAACATGTTTAGATAAAGATAGATTAAATGAACCAGTAAGAAAATTAAAATATAATGAAGGTATTCTTGAAGATAATTCTGTTGTTACTAATTCAAGTGATATAGACAATAGTTTAGTAAGTCAAATAAAAGATGATACTGAAGAAAAGAAAAATAAAAAAATAATAATACTTGGTATAGTATTTGGTGTTTTATTACTGATACTAGCATTTGTATTTATTCTTTTACCAAAACTTACTGAACCAGACGATATAAAAATACCTGATGTTTCTAATTACACAGTTGCAGAAGCCGAAAAGAAACTAAAAGACTTAGGTTTTGAAGTAGACGTTGACTTAAAACAAGAACCATCAAAAGACATTGAAGAAGGTAAAGTAATAAATACTAGTCCATCAATAGGTAGATTTATAAAAGAAGGTACTAAAATAACTCTTATAGTATCAAGTGGTACTTCTAAAGTAGTTGTCGAAGACTATACTGGTAAAAACTATATTGAAGTAAAAACGAAACTAGAACTATCTGGTATAACAGTATCTGTTGAAGAAAAAGATGTTAGTGATAATAAAAAATATGACTCACAAGAAATAATAGATCAATCTGTAAAAGCAGGGGAAGAATTAACCGAAGATGATAAAATAACTCTTTATATACCTAGAGTATTAGAAAAATATCCTGATATAGTAAAAGAAGGTTGGACAGTCGAAGAAACTGAAAAATGGGCTAAAGAAAAGGGTATAACTCTAAAGAAAGAATATCAAGAAACTAATGACTATGATGAAGGTACAATAATAGATCAAAGTAGAGCAAAAGATACAGTTATTACTAAAGGAGCTACTCTTAAAATAACTATTGCTAAAAAAAGAGTAGATACTCCAAGTACTGATAATAAAACAGATACAAAAACAGACACTAAAACTGATGACAATAAAAATGATGAAACAAAAACTGATACAAAAACAGAATAAGGAGCAATTATGCAAGGACAAATTATAAAAATAATAAGCAATGATTACTTTGTATTATATAATGATAAAGAATATGTGTGTAAAGCAAGAGGTAAGTTTAAGAATGAAAACATAACTCCCCAAGTGGGAGATTATGTTTTATTCGATATAGATAATAATTATATATTAAATGTATTACCTAGAAAAAACAATCTATTAAGACCAAGTGTTGCTAATATAGATCAAGCATTTATTATAACTAGTTTAAAAAAACCAGACTTTTCTACTAACTTATTAGATAAATTACTTGTAATATGCCATATAAATAATATTGAGCCAGTAATATGTTTAACAAAAAAAGATTTATTAAATAGTAAAGAATTAAAAGAAATAAAAAAAGTAATAAAATATTACAAACATATTGGATATAGAGTAATATATAATACAAATTTATTTAAAATAAAAAGACTATTCAAAAATAAAACAACTGTCTTTACTGGTCAAACAGGCGCAGGGAAGTCTTCTCTTATGAATAAATTAGATAAGAGTCTAAACTTTGAAACAAATGAAATATCTGATGCTTTAGGAAGAGGTAAACATACAACTAGATATGTAACCCTTGTACAACTATTTGGTGGTAAAGTATTAGATACTCCGGGATTTTCTGCCATTGACTTAAGTAGTTATACTGATAAACAAATAAGAGATTCATTTGTGGAATTTAATAGTTATAATTGTCCTTATAAAGATTGCATGCATATCAATGAGAAAGAATGCATAATAAAAAATAATAAAAACATATTAAAATCAAGATATGATAATTATAAAAAATTCATAGAAAAGAGGTAATTATGAAAGAAGTATCAACATCATTTCTAAGTGATAAAGATTATAGAAAAACTATTTTAGAACTTAATAAAACAAATACTGATTATATACATTTTGATGTAATGGATGGGAAGTTTGTAGACAATAAAAATCTTTCTATAAAAGAATTAACTACATACTTAGATTTATCTACTAAAAAGAATGATATTCATTTTATGGTTAATGACCCATTAAAATATATAGAAAAGATTTATTTATATAACATAGACTATGTAACTATTCATTATGAGATAAAAAACTTAGATAAAGTAATTGATAAAATAAAAGAATATGGTCTAAAAGTTGGTGTATCACTAAAACCAAATACCGATGTAAAGGAAATATATAAATATTTAGATAAAATTAATATGGTTTTAATAATGAGTGTAGAGCCAGGTAAAAGTGGACAAACCTTTATTGAAGAATCAATTGAAAAAGTAAATGAATTAAAAGAAGAAATAATAAAAAGAAATCTTACTACTAAAATAGAAATAGATGGAGGAGTAAATGATAGTAATATCGACAAACTAACTAATGTTGATATAGTAGTAAGTGCATCTTATATATTAAATGATTATAAAAATATTGATAAAATTAAAAATTTATAGTATAATATCACACAAACAGATTTAGTATATTTAATAATAAACAACCACATTCTAAATAAAATATAATTTATATATAATTTAATTTTAATAGTATATTATTTCTGTTTTGTAAAGAATATCAATTTAATTTTGATATTTTTTTATATAATAAATTGTATAAATTATAAAAATGTGTTATTATTTTAATAGTTAGAATATAAACTATGTTCTTTATAAAAGGATGGGAATAACATGTTTGATAAATTTAAAGATTTAAGTATTAATACAAAACTAGGTTTAATATCATTCATATTAGGATTCATTGCTCTTTGCCTAATTATAACTGGACAATCTTTTGCAATATTTTCAGGAACATTTACTGATACAAATGAACAAGTGGTAAAATTAGGTAATTTAGAAGTAATAATGAAAGAGCCATCAACAGGTATTGACTTAGGACTTAGTTCAATGACTGATGTTGAGGGTTTACTCCAAGAAGAAGTATACACATTCACTGTAGAAAACACAGGAAGTGCTAATGCAAAATATAAAGTTTTAATAATAGATGATGAAACAAGTAAAGCATCATATACAGGAACACTATTAGATAAAAGCTTAATAAAACTTGGATTAGAAATAAATGGCGAAGAAAAAGGACCATTAACTCTATCAGAATTAAATGAACTTTTAAATGAAAAAGAATTAAAATCAGGTAAAAAAGACACATATAAATTAAGACTATGGATAGATGAATCTGCTAACTTAGATGAAATATCTGATGATCAAATATTTTTGAAACTAAAACTTGAAGCAGATCAATATTTCAGTGAAATAGTAATAAATAATTTGGATAAAAGTGGTGCAAACCAACCAGTAATGACCGAAAATATGATACCTGTTTATTATGATAATAAAAGTAATACTTGGAAAAAAGCTGATGATACTAATTCTAATAAGTTGTATCAATGGTATGATTATGATAATAAGATGTGGGCTAATGCTGTGACTGTTAGCTCTGCTAATAGAGAGGCTTATTTAAAAGCGGATGTAGGAACTGAAATATCAATGGATGATATAAATGCAATGTGGGTATGGATACCAAGATATACATATACATATTTAAATACAAATACACCAGAAGAAATACAAATAAAGTTTGAAAGTGGTACAAATAGTTCTGGTACCATAAAATGTACTGATAATATAACAGGTTCTGGTACTACATCAGAAACATGTACAGATACAACAAATGGAAGTTTAAAAGTAGGAACATCAACTTATACACATCCAGCATTTACATTCGGAAATCAAGAATTAACAGGAATATGGGTAGGAAAGTTTGAAAGTAGTGCATCAACTGTTCCTACATCAGCAAGTACTGCTGAATCAGAGGTTCTTATAAAACCAAATGTATTATCTTTAAGATATAAAACTATATCATACCAATTTAGAGATGCAAGACAAATGGAAAAGGCAAATAATATATATGGTTTTTCACAAAGTAGTAGTACAACATTTAATTATACTGGAGAACTAACTAATGATAACAATAACTTAGATACTCATATGATGAAGAATATGGAATGGGGAGCAGTAACATACCTATATCATTCAAAATATGGAAGATGTACTTCTGGCACATGCGAAGAAATAACAATAAATAATTGTAGTACATATACAACAGGAATTGGAGCAGATACAGTAAGTGCAAGTTATAATGCGACAACATGTACAACTGATAAAAATAAATATAATGGAGAAAGCGGAATAAAGGCAAGTACAACAGGAAATGTATATGGAATATATGATATGAATGGGGGATCATGGGATCAAGTAATGGGTAATATGGTTGATTCTTCTAATAAATTTTATCCAAGAAATGCTTCAAACTGGAGCACTACAACATATCCATTAGCTAAATACTATGATAGTTATACTTATAATTCTAGTGCAACAACATATACAAAAGGAAAATTAGGAGATGCAACTATAGAAATGGCACCAACTGGTACAACAGGCAACTGGTATAAAAATTCAGCATCATTTTCTTCTTCATATCTGCCATTTTTTATACGTGGTGGAGGATATAACGAAACAACATCTGCTGGAGCATTTCACTTTACTGGAAGTGATGGTGCTTCTGGAAGTGGTAGAGCATTCCGTGTAACATTGATTATTGATCCTATTTAAAAGTTATATAAAGACCTAGGTTAACACCTAAGTCTTTTTACGTAATAAAAAGAGATATCATTTGCAACTTGATATCTCTTTACTAATTAAGCAGCTTTCTTCATTGTTCTAGCTTCTTTTACTGAAACTCTTACTTTTTCTCCATTATCTAAAGTTACTACTTGTAGATTTAAACCTTGTTTTTTAATAGTCTTTTTTAAACAATTTGGACGAAGATTCTTCATATTAGGTTTTCTATTTGATAAATTTTTAGCCACATTAATCCCTCCTTTTTAATAAGCATTATAATTCTATCATATTTTATTCCAATAAGTCAACTTTTTATGATAAAATATATATTAAAGGAGGTAATATTTATGTATACACCATTATATATTAAAACAGATTATAGTCTACTAAATAGTCTTATTAAGATTGATGATCTAATTAAAAAACTTAAAAAACTTAATATTACTTCTTGTGCAATATGTGATGATAACCTATATGGCACTATGGAATTTATCAATAAAATGAATAAAAATAATATAAAGGCTATCATTGGATTAGATATTATACTTGATGCTAATCATATTCTTTTATATGCAGAAAATGAAATAGGATACCATAATCTTGTAAGAATAGAAAATATTAAAAATGATAGAGAACTAACTTTAAATGATTTAATTACTTATAGTAATAACTTAGTATGTATAGTATTTACTTCATCTTTATTTGAATCTTTAAAACAGTATTTTAACTATATATTTATCGGAGTATCTCAAGATGAAGAATCTAACTTTAACTCATATAAAGATAACTTAGTATACATATCTAAAACTCTTTTTCTTGAAGAATACGAATATAAATATCTTCCATATGTATATATGATTAAATCTGGTAAAACTATTTCTGATGGAATAGAGTTTAATTACCAAAATAATTATTTATATAACTATGATGATTTAGTAAATAGACTATCTTTTAATACTTTAAATAATACTAATAAAATAAGTGATTTATGTAATATTGTTTTTACTAAAGAATTATATATGCCTAAATATGATGTTCCTGACTCCAAAGAATACTTAAAAAACTTGTCATTAAAAGGTCTATACAAAAGATTAAATGGTAATGTAACTGATACATATTTAAATAGATTAAATTATGAACTGGATATTATACTAAGTATGCATTTTGAAGATTACTTTCTAGTAGTATATGATTATATTAAATATGCCAAACAAAATAATATTTTAGTGGGTCCAGGAAGAGGTTCTGCAGCAGGTTCTCTTGTTTCTTATTGTCTTGGTATTACTGAAGTAGATCCTATTAAATATAATTTACTATTTGAAAGATTTTTAAATCCCGAAAGAATTACCATGCCTGATATCGATACTGATTTTCCTGATACTAAAAGAGAACAAGTAATAGACTACGTAAAAAGTAAATATAAAGAGACTAATGTCGCAGGAATTATTACCTTTGGTACACTCGGAGGACGTCAAGCAGTAAGAGATGTTGGTCGTGTTTTAAATATTGATATTAAAGATATAGATTATATATGTAAAAGATTAAACTTTAAAGAATGTCTAAAAGAACTAGTAAAAAGAGATAAAGAAATATATAAACTAATTGATAGTTCTGATAGATTTAAACTTTTATATAACATAGTAAATAGAGTCGAAGGAAACAAAAGACACACTAGTATACATGCGGCAGGAATTGTAATTAGTTATAAACCATTATGTGAAATACTTCCTATTATTAAGAATAATAGTGATGATTTATATTTAACAGAGTATACCATGGAATATCTTGAAGAAATAGGACTCATTAAAATGGACTTTTTGGGTATTAAAAATCTTTCTATTATTGATAATGTTATTAATGATATAAATAAAGAACTAAATCTTAATATTAATTTTAATAAAATACCTCTTGATGATCCTAAAGTTATGTCTTTGTTCTATAATGGAGATACTACTGGTATATTCCAATTTGAAAGTGATGGAATGAGAAAATTCTTAAAAGACTTAAAACCCAAAGACTTTAATGATTTATGTGCTGCGATTGCTTTATTTAGACCGGGTCCTGCTGAAAATATTCCGTCATATATAAAAAGAAAAGAAGGTAAAGAAAAGATTGATTATATAGATGATTCACTATATGAAATATTAAAAGATACTTATGGAATAATTATATACCAAGAACAAATAATGCTAATTGCT
This sequence comes from uncultured Bacilli bacterium, assembly GCA_934090595.1. Taxonomy (GTDB): domain Bacteria; phylum Bacillota_I; class Bacilli_A; order RF39; family UBA660; genus JAEDJI01. The sequence goes on from CAKOJO010000024.1 coordinate 12,478, forward strand.
CAAAAACTTGCTAATTATACTCTTGGAGAAGCAGACATCCTAAGGAGAGCAATGAGTAAGAAAAAATATGATGTATTAAAACAAGAAGAAAATAAGTTTATCGAACAATCTATTAATAATGGATATAGTAAAGAAACATCACAAGAAGTATTTAACTTAATACTTAAATTTGCTAACTATGGTTTCAATAAAAGTCATTCTGTTTCTTATACTTTGGTAGCCTATAAAATGGCATATTTAAAATATTACTTTCCTAAATATTTTTATGCTAATCTTTTAAAGGGAGTAATTGGTAGTGAAATAAAGATTAAAGAGTATACTAATGAAATAAAAAAGATAGGTATAAAGATCTTGCCACCATCAGTTAACTTAAGCTATGACTATAAGTTTAGAGTACTAAATGAAGGAATAATGTTTCCAATTGCTAGTATCAGAAACCTTGGAGGAGTCATATCTAACTATATAGTCGAAGTAAGAAAAGATGGTTTTATAGATATATTTGATTTTGTAAAAAGAACTATATCTAAAATAAATAATAAAAAAGTCATTGAATCTTTGATATATTCTCATTCTTTAGAATGCTTTGGTTATAATATTAATACTTTGTTAAATAATATAGATAGTATTATTAATTATATTGAACTAACTAAAGAAATAGATGAATCCATTATACCTAAACCAAATATAGATATATATGAAGAACTTGATAGTGATATAATTTTAGAAAAAGAAAAAGAACTATTTGGTATGTATATTACTTCTCATAAGACTGAAAAATATAAATTAAATTATGTAAATATAGTAGATCTATCAAATATAAAAGATAATCATAATAAAAATATTACCATTATAGTAAATGTAGATAGAATAAAAGAAACACTTACTAAAAAAGGAGATAATATGGCCTTTATAAGTGGTAGTGATAATACTGGTACTGTGAGTATTACTTTATTTCCTGATATGTATAAAAGTGCTAATGTAAAAAGAAATGATATAATAAAAGTATTTGGTAGAGTAGAAAGAAGATTTGATGAATACCAAGTTATTGCTAATAACATTGAAGTTTTATAACTTAAAAATAAGTGCCAGCTCATGTTAAGTTGGTACTTTTTATATATTCCAATATTTTCTTGACAAAACTAATGTTAAATGTAATAATTTCATTAGTTTTGTCAAAGGAAAAAATAACAAAACAGAGAAGTGTAATAATTAACATATTTTCTGAAATAATAAATTATCACAAAATACTGAAGTAATATTAATATTTATTAATATGCAACAAAAAAATATTGAAAATCAATTAAAAATATTGTAGAATTAACTTATAAGAAACTAAAGGAGTGAATAAATATGAATAATTACTCACAAAACAAATATTCGTATGGGGGGGGGCAAAATACTTATAAGATAAATCCCCTATTTAAAGATGTAAAAGAATATAATAAATATCTATTATCATTAATAGGTATTTTTGTGCTTTTATTAACAGGAATTATTTCTTATAATTATACAAATACATCATATGCCAAATGGAGTAGTAGTACCGAATCTAAAAATATATTAAAACTAAGTGTTAAGATTCCCAATATAGATCAAAGTGGAGCGAATGCTCCAGAACTAACTAATAATATGATACCAGTATATTATGATGAAACAGATAGTACTTGGAAAAAGGCAGATGTTAAAAATAGTAAAGAACAACATAAATGGTATGATTATGATAATAAAATGTGGGCTAATGCTGTTACTGTTACTGGAACAAATAGAAGTACTTATTTAAGTGCAAGCGTAGGAACAATAATACCAATGGATGATATAAATACAATGTGGGTATGGATACCAAAATATACGTATACTTATCTTAATACAAATACACCAGAAGAAATAAAAATAAAGTTTGAAAGTGGTACAAACAGTAGTGGTACAATAAAATGTACTGATGCAGTAACTGGAACAAGTACCACATCAGAAACATGTACAGATAGTACAAATGGTTCATTAAAAGCAGGAACTTCAACATATACACACCCAGCATTCTGGTGGGATAAGAATGATGATAACATAAGAACAGATGATGAAGAGTTAACAGGAATATGGGTAGGAAAGTTTGAGGTATCAAGTGATACTACATGTTCGCCGATGAATTATACAGAAGTAGGAGAAGGCTGTAACTTACAGACAATAAGACCATTAATAAAACCAAATGTACAATCATGGAGAGGAGCACAATTAGGAACATTCTTTAATGGAATCCAAAAGATGAGTGAATCAGAAAATCAATATGGTTTTAGTACACATGACGAAACTCATATGATGAAAAATATGGAATGGGGAGCAGTAGTATACTTGTCACATAGTAAATATGGAACAAATAAAGAAGTAGAATTAAACAGTGCAAATACATATACAACAGGATGCGGACCACAATCGGCTGGTTCAACATCAAGCGGTAAATCATGCAATGCATATACAACAATATTAGGGCAAAGTGCAAGTACAACAGGGAATATATATGGAGTATACGACATGAATGGTGGGACAACTGAATATATGATGGGTAATATGGTATGGACAAATGGACAACAAATGAGCGGATACAGAACATCTAGTAATGAAAATTCAGCATTTACGGGATATTTAGGATATAATGGAACATCGTTTACAGGAACATACTCATTTCCAAGCAAGAGATATTATGATAAATATAGTTTTGGAACAACTAATACAGAATATACAAGAGGAAAATTAGGAGATGCAACAAAAGAAATGGCACCGGTATCTTCGTCTCATACTTCATGGTATTCAGATTTCGCCAGCTTTCTTTACACTACTTCCTCTTGGTTCGTTCGTGGAGGAAACTATAGTGCTAATAATGCTAGTACCGGTGCATTCAATTTCGGCAGTGTTTCCGGTTATGCTCACTTTGACTACTCAACTCGTGCATTTGAGTTCCGGTATAATTTTTTAAAAAAATAAAAAATGAATTTGAGTTATTAACAAATTCATTTTTTGCTTTAAA
>CAKOJO010000025.1 GCA_934090595.1 uncultured Bacilli bacterium
GGTGGGCCTGAATGGACTTGAACCATCGACCTCACGCTTATCAGGCGTGCGCTCTAACCAACTGAGCTACAAGCCCACAATGCAAACTTATGTAAGCAATATAAATGATACTATATATTTTATGATTTTGCAAGTGATTTTTTGCATTTTTTTAATATTTTTTTATTTTTTTTAAAATTATACCAACTTTTCACTAGATTTTGCATTAAGATCAAGACCAGCACGTACACCTTTCTTATATAAAAAGTATCCACACGCTGCAATCATCGTAGCATTATCAGTACAATATTTCATATCTGGAGAACTAAATGAAAAACCATTTATTAACGATTCTTTTTCTAAAGCTTCCCTTATTCCCTTATTCGCAGCAACACCACCTGCTACTATAAGATTATTAATATTATACTCTTTCAATGCCTTAACAGTCTTTCCAACTAATGACTTAACAACAACATCTTGAAAAGAAGCACATAAATCCTCCTTATTAATAACATTACCACGTTGTTCTTCATTATGCACCAAATTAATAACAGCACTCTTAAGTCCACTAAAACTAAAATTATAACTATCATCATTCATAGGAATAGGCAAATGATAACTTGCCTTTCCAACATGAGCAAGCTTATCAACAAGTGGTCCCCCTGGATAACCAATACCAACAACACGAGCTACTTTATCATAGCACTCACCAACAGCATCATCAAGTGTTCCACCAATCTTTAAATAACTCAAATGATCATCCATTTTAATAAGTTCCGTATGTCCTCCACTTATAACAAGAGCTAAAAGAGGAAACTTTAACTCATGACCAATATTATTAGCATAAATATGTCCAGCAATATGATGAACAGGTATCAAAGGCTTATCATACACATAAGCAATAGTCTTCGCAGCCTCAAGCCCTACCAACAAAGATCCAATAAGACCAGGCCCATATGTAACAGCAACAGCATCAATCATATCCATTCCAATACCAGATTCCTTAAGACACTTATCAATTACAAAAGTAATATCCTTAACATGATTTCTACTAGCAATCTCAGGAACAACTCCCCCATACAAAGTATGAATATCTATTTGACTAAGAATAACAGTATTAATCTCACAACAACCATTCTTAACAATAGAAACACTAGTCTCATCACAACTACTTTCAATACCTAAAATATAAACATCCTTCATAAAATCAACTCCATCAAAATACCATCTACTCCATTATAATAACCACGTCTTTTAGCAACCTCTAAAAAACCAAACTTCTTATACAATGAAATAGCACTACTATTTAACACACTAACTTCTAAAGTAATATTATAAATATTAATACTTCTAAGATAATCAATTAAATACTTCATCATCAAAGAACCAATTCCCATATTCCTTTTATCTTCATTAACAAAAATATTACAAATTTCCGCATTTTCATACAAAACACTATACTCAATATATCCAACAACCACATCATCTAAAATATATCCAATATACTTAACAAAAGGATTAGAAGTTCTAAAAACACCAAAAGATGAAAGTAATGAAACATCAACATCTCTAACCATTTAACTTTTCCTCAGCTTCCACTCTTTTTAAATAATTAGGAACAAATGAAAAACTATCACTAACATTATTCATATCTAAATATTTAAAAATTCTTTCAATATTAGGAACATACTCTATAGAATCATTAAATCCATTTGATGAAACATAAATAACAGAATCAAGTTCACTAACTCTATTAGATAACTCTTCTAAAGAAATATAACAATCTTCCATAACAACATTATAATTCTTATCATAAATACCAGCATAAACATAACCACGCCTTGCATCAATAATAGGAACTATATAATTTCCCTCTACTCCAGTAGCAAGAACATATAAACTAGAAACTCCTACAATATCAATATTAAGACTATATGCCCAAACTTTAGCAATAGTAACACCAATCCTAAGTCCCGTAAAAGACCCAGGTCCATTAACACAAACTATTCTCTCAATATCCTTCTTAGAAATAGAAAGTCTATTCAACATATCATCAATAACACTAAGAGTAATCTTAGATAAATCATTATTAAGCTTAGTATAAAAAGAATCTAAAACAACGTTATCCTTAACAATTGCAACAGATAAGAAATCAACCGAAGTATTTAAAAAAAGACTTATCATAATACCGCCTCACATAAGTCTTCATATCTTTTTCCAATAGGCTTAATAATAACAAGTCTAGTATTCTCACCAATAATCTTAAAATTGATTTCCAATCTTTCTTCAGGAAGTACATCTTTAATCATATCTGACCATTCAATAATAGTAACACCTTTCTTAACAAAATACTCTGCAAAATCAATTTCAACATCTGTCTCATCCAATCTATAAACATCCATGTGAAAAAGAGGCATTTCTCCAGAAGTATACTCCTTAACTATGTTAAATGTTGGAGAAGTAATAACTTCATCAATACCTAAAGCATTAGCAAAACCTTTAGCAAAAACAGTTTTACCACTACCCAAATCACCATTTAAACAAATAACCATATTATAAAACTTTTCTGACTCCATATTTTCAGCAAGTTCAATAGTTTCACTCTCATCTCTTAAAGTAATTTTATATTCCATAATTAATCACCAATATTAATTTTACACAAAAAAAAGATGTATATCAACACCTTTTTTTAATTTTCTATTTTTTTACTTTAACTTTATATATTTTTTCTTCATTCTTATAATTAAATATAGTACAAACACCAATTACTATTAAGAATACTCCTAAAAATATACCAGTAAATAATACTGAAATAATCGGAGTAACAAGTACTAATAAACCAATTATAAGTTTAAGAATACTAGTCACTAACATAGTTTGACTAAAATAATCCTTACTTCTTACATTAAGTAAAAGTACTAAAGAAGATAAAGAAGTAGAAAGTAACCAAAGTCCAATAAATATAGATATTATCTTAGTAGTAGTATCAGGATTCAAAATAAGCACAAACCCAAATAAAGTATTTAAAAAACCACTCATAAACACATTACCAGGTAAATAAACATAATCCCTATTAACAAAAGCATAAATTATTTTTATTACTCCAGTTATTAAAAGTACAATCCCTACAAAAAACACTAATTTAGAAAAAGATTGTTCAGGATTAATAAGCAAAACTGCACCACCAATTATAAGAAGTAAACCAATTATAAAATTCCATATTTTTTTTGACATATAAATTCCTCCCATATTAATATTTTAAATCATCATCCAACTTCCAAACACCATCCTTACTACTAGAATTATAAACCTTGTATGAAAAAGATTTATCAAGTGGAGTATAAACAGCATATAAAGAAATAGTTTTATTCTTAGATAAAGGTATAACAGTCTCACCAATAGGTTGATAAACTAATTCACACTTATAAACATACGTAGATCCATTATCCTCTAAATAGACACAATTTCTATCAATAATCTCGTTTATATTCTCTATTTTCATTCTAACATTACCAAGATTATCTTCACTAAACCATGTATCTATAGCTATTTCTCCAAACTTTGGATTATGATAAGGATTAAAGATACATCCAGTAAGTAAAAAACAAATAATTAAAATAAATAAATACTTAACTTTCATATCATTACCTCAATATAATAATATCATAAAAAAGAAAAAAAATCTACTACTCTAACATATCATTAGCTTTTAGATCATTTTTCATAAATGTAACAAGATTATCACTACTATCAAGAGTAGCAAGCAATATATCAGAAGAATTCTTTTCTAAAGATTTAAGCTTCTTAACTAACCAATCTTTACTCTTACCCATTTCTTTAAGATTAAGTTCCATAATATTACCATCTATAATAACATTAGCACACATACTAGAAGCTTTAACTTTAATATCCATATCTTTAATAGTAACAGGTTTATTCTCAGCCTTAGGAAGAATACTAAGTTTTCCATCAGACTCTACTAACGCATAAGCAATCTCTGAAACATCAAAATATCCCATAGAACGACATTGTTCCAATAAATCATTTATATCAAATTTAACAGTCTTAAGACCACCTTCTAAAATAACACCATCTCTAATGACCATATTAGGCTTACCCATAAAAAATCTTCTTAAAACAATACTCTTCATAGTCAAAACATTAATAAGATAAGCAACAACACCATATATCAAAACAGCAATAGTCCCAAACATGATATCAGAATCAATATTAATAGTCATTTCAGCAGCAAAATTACCTATAGATATCCCAATAACATAATCAAACAAACTAAGCTGAGAAACCTGTTTTTTACCGATTATCTTAGCAACCAAAAATAAAGTTACCAAAGAAAGAAAAGCTCTAAAAGAAACTTGTAATAAATCCATTATATCACCAATACTAATATAACCAATAAAAAGAAAAGCATACAAAAAAAGAAATAGATTACTCTATTCCCTTTAATTTTTCCACTTCCTCACAAGCACTTCCTGAAAAATCTTTTCAAACATTATCATTTTGAAATGTCTATTTTATATAATAAGCTTTCAAAAAAAGACTTCAAAAACGAAGTCTATTAATAAATATATTATTTAGATTTAACACTAGTAACTGAAGCAGATTGATAAGAATTACCAGCTTTATCTTTAATTACAACATAATAACTATAAGTAACTCCAGCCTTAGAAGTTTTAAATGTGTGTGAAACAGCCAAGCTTGTTGGATATTTTGAATTAGTATAAGTATGATGATAAGTAGTATTACTACTATTATTAGTATAATAGAACGTAACAGATGCAACACCAGAATCAGAATCAGCAGCAGTAACAGATAATTTCATTTGACCAGTTGAAGCAGTAGAACTAAGTTTACCAGAAGCAGATATATAAGGTTTAGTCTTATCAGGATAACCAGTAATTGTAATACTTTGCTTAAATATATACTTTTTACCATCACTATCAGTTGCAGTAGCAGTAAGTGCATGTGTACCATTATTCTTACCAGTAGTATTAGACATAGTAGCCTCTAATGCTGATGTCGTTTTACCAATACCTTGCTTAGATTTAATACTAACAGAACTAGTATTAGAAGTAAGAGTAAGATTATCTATAGAAGTATTAGTAGCAGTACAATCAACAGATATACTAAGTTGAGATGCAACAATCTTATCAAGAGTCGAACCACTTAATTTTTTACCATCTTGATCATAAAAACTATATGAACAACTGATACTTTTATCAACCGGTTTATTTGTGACAGTAACTGCTATAACTTTAGAAACATCAGGATTACTTGCAGAAGTAACTTTTATAGTAGTTGTACCATATTTTTTACCAGTTATAACACCACTACTAGAAACAGTAGCAACACTAGTATTATTACTACTCCAATTTAAACTTTTATTAGTAGCATTACTTGGTAATACGGTAGTAGAAATACTCTTAGTATCACCAACATACAAATCAACTGAAGTAGGAGTCACTATTAAATCAGTAACCTTAACAGTTGTTGGATTAGTAGGATTACTTGGATTAGTAGATCCACCACTACTAGAAGCAGACTTTACTGTAACATTCATTGACGCTGTAACAGTACCATCAGTTGTATAAGCAGAAATCTTTGTACTACCTACAGCAACACCAGTTACATTACCACTACTATCTACTTTAGCAATACTAGTATTATGTGATACCCAAGTAACAGTTTTAATAGAAGCATTACTTGGCGAAACAGTAGCAGTAACAGTTTTTTTAGCACCAACATTTAAAGTAAGCGAACTTGGACTTAATGTAATCTTAGTAGCTTTAACAGGACTTCCTTTAGTAACTACTACTTTTACCTTATCAGAAGCTCCATCAACACTCTTTATAGTAATATAAGCAGTTCCAGCACCAACACCAGTAACTTTTCCAGTACTACTAACTTTAGCAACAGAAGGATTATTAGTATCCCATGATACTTTTTTATTAGTAGCATTACTTGGTGTAATAGTATAAGTTAAAGTCTTAGTGTTACCAACTTTAATAGAAAAATCATCACTATTTATAGAAACTTTAGTAACTTTTCTGTATTTAGAACTAGAGCTACCGCTCGAACTAGATCCACCACTAGATGAACTTCCACTACTAGAAGAGCCACCAGAAGAACTAGAACTTGCCTTCTTAACTGTAACATTAGCCATAGCAGTCTTATTACCATCTTGAGTAGTAACAGTAATAACAGCACTACCAACACCTACACCAACCACTTTACCTTTACTAGATACAAGAGCAACACTTTCATTACTAGATGACCATGTAACAGCCTTATTAGTAGCATCACTTGGAGACACAATAGCAGATAAACTACCATTGCTACCAACAGATATAGTAAGAGATGTAACATTAAGTTTAACACCAGTTACAGAATTAATTCCAGAAGCTGCTACAACATCAACTTTTTTAGTAACAGTTTTATATCCATTATTAATTTTAATAGTAGTACTGCCTTTCTTTTTAGCAGAAACTACACCATCACTAGACACAGTAGCTACTTCTTCATCAGTACTAGTATATTTTATATTTTTATAACATTCATCATAAACACCTAAATCAATATTTAAACTTAAATCATCACCTGTAGCAACTTTATAATTGCTATCACCAAATATATTTTCATCAAACTTAGGACAAACAACAACTTCATTTTCATATGTACCAACTTTTTTACCATTATCAAAAGCTTGAACTGATATTTTTACTTTACCATCTTTTTTAGGAATCATTGTATTAGCAGTATCACCTGCTGCAAGTGACTTATATTCAAATTGAAGAATATCTTCGTTATCACTACTAAATTTATAGAACAATTCCTTATCAGAATTAGGAATAGCAGTAACAAATTCAACTTCACTACCAGCATAAACAATACCTGGAACATCTAAATTTAATTTTTTATTACCTTTTCCAAATAAAGATGCAAACAATATTATAAGTAACACTATAGCAACAATAACTGCAATAACAATAATAAGTTTTTTCTTAAGTCCATTATCACCGTTAGAGTAATTACCAGTATCAGAATTACCAAAGTCACTATAATCTGGTTGATCATAACTAGCATTTCCTAAATTTGAATTATCATATTGATTCATATTATTAGAACCAAAATCACTATTTTCATAATTATTAAATCCATTATCAAAAGAATTATTATTATTCATATTATTCATATTATTCATATCATTACTATTATTATTAAAATTATCATTATTTACATTGTTATCGTTAAAACTCATACTATTCCCTCCGACTATTCTATATATAACATGATATCACAAAAAAAAAAGAAATACAATCATAAAAAATCACATTTCTTACATAATTCTTCGAATTTAATATTATTTTTAAATCCATTAAGCATTTTTACATATCGAGCACTATTCACAATATCATCTAAATCATCTTCATAAATATTTCCAAATACTATCTCACCACCAGAATCTAAACAACAAGGAACAACACTACCATCTACTAAAATTCCAATATGATCTCTTAATGCATAGCAAGTACCAACACTATTATTAATTTCATTATCCAAACTAGGCCATACAAAAGATTTATTAAAACTAATAAATACTTTATCCTTAAGTTTAATAGAATCATTAACATCTATTTTAATATTATAGTGTTCTTCTAACAAAGAAATAATTTTATCAGTATTAATATTAGAAACCCATAACCTATAAGACACATAAGTATTAGGTAACTTGTCCACAACAGAAAATATACTATTCATATAATCAGTCAACAAAACACCATACTTTTCATCATAACTATGTAAAGATATATTAATTTGTCTAATCTTTTCACTTTTAATTCTATCTATCAAATACCCATTAGTAGTAATATTAACATAATAAGAACTAGACGCCATATCAATAAGCTCATTAATTCTAGGATGCATTAATGGCTCACCCATTACATGCAAATATAAATACTTAGTATAATCTTTTAACTTATCTAAAATAATATTAAATTCATCAATACTAATAAACTTTTTATCACGTTTATTTCCAATACAAAAATCACAACTAAGATTACAATTATTAGTAACTTCTACATAAACTTTTTTATACATAATTTCCCTTTCTATCCACCAAATCTTCAAAAAAAATACGTTCATCCTCAATATATCCAATTCTATCTCTATAAAGAGGATGAATCATTAAAAGCAATGATGGATCAATAACATATTCATCTGTTTCCAACCACCAATGACTATTATCACTAGAATAAATAACATTATCTAAAACTGGTAGTCTTCCATGAACAATATCAATATCATTATACTTCTTATAAAGCATTTTTACAACACATTCAGAAGCACCAATATTATATCCTTCTCTAAAAAAAGACAAAAAATCAGAAAAACACCCATCCATACTATAATCAATTGAAGAAACCTTATCCCATTCTAAATCATTAAATTTTCTTACAAAACCCGTTCTAAGTCCTAAAGTTATAATATTATCAAAATCACTATTTTTAAATCTCAAATAATTAAGTAAATCAAAACCTCTAAACTCATCATTTCCAACAACTTCCCTATAAAAATCATTTTTTAACATAACACACTCTCCTATTAAAAACACTATAACACAATTAAAAAGAGTTTATGCGCAAAAACGACAAAAAGTTACAAAAAAAATAAAGAAACTAACAGTCGTCTCTATTATCAATCAAAAAATCATCTAATTTCTTATCTAATATAATAGATATTTTGTAAAGAAGAGTCAATGAACAATTCTTTTTTGTATCATTTGGCGATTCTATTCTTTTTAAATATTCTGGTGAAACATCTAATATCTCAGCAAGATCCATTAATCTAATACCTTTTTCTTTTCTATATACCTTAATATTATTACAAATAATTGCCTTAAAATCAGGATTAAAGTTTTTATATTTCTCAATCATTAGCATCACCCTAGTAATATTTTGGCACAAATAAAAAAATAAATAAGTAAACTTTTTGTCCCAAAAAATAACAATATGTGATATAATTACTTCAGAAGGAGGAGAAGTATTATGAATTGCAATAAGTGTTCTAGTAATAATGTCACTATACAAGTTGTAAATGAACAAAAGTTAATAACAAAGCATCATGGAATAATATGGTGGCTATGTATTGGATGGTGGTGGATTTTTATTAAGTGGTTGTTTTTCACAGTTCCAGCATTGATTTTTTTAATATTCGCAGGAAAACGTAAAAAAATAAAAAATATACAAAAGAAAATTGCAGTATGTCAAAACTGTGGACATACATGGAATATTTAATTGGAGGATCAAATGAAAAATAAAATTAAAGAATTGTCAAAAAAATGGTGGTTTTGGGTTATAGTTATAATAATAATTATTATGTGTTTTCCAAACACTGACAACAATGAAAAACAAAAGAAAAATATAGATACTAAAGAACAAATTCAAGAAACAACAAATAATACATTTTTAGAAGGAACAAATTCAGATGATTATGCAGAAATATTAAAAAGTGTTACTGGTATAGAAAATATAAATAGTTCAACATCGGAAAATTTAATTACTTATACTTCTGAAAATAGCAAGTATAGTATAAAAATGATAGCCAATAAAGATACAAAAGAAATATATAATGTTAGAATTATTACATTAACAAAAGAAGATCCAACTAATGTTTTTATGTCAATAAATAGAATAAACTACAAAACTGAAAATAATGCTAATTACACAAATTGGCTTATAGAAAACATTGGTAAAAAAGCAACAACAAAGATTGGTGATGCCAATTTTAGTCTAAGTTTAGACACAAGTAACCATCCCATCCTAGAAATGAAAGCTAATAATACACATACTAATAAATAAGTTTAATTTTATTCACTGACCACTACATCATGTGGTCATTTTATTTTGTAATAAAATATAGATAAAAAACCCTACAAATTATGAAGTTTTATTCCTACACTTTTCTACATTTCATTACTATAAATTCGGCAATTTTATTCCTATAGATTCGGAATAGCAAAATAAAAGAACTAGATTAAACTAGTTCAATTATAGCCATTAACGCGTCATCTCCACGTCTTTCATCTAATTTTAATATTCTAGTATACCCACCATTACGTTTTTCATAACGAGGAGCTATTTCTTCGAATAATTTCTTAGTAGCTTCTTTATTATTCATTAAGAAAGCTGCTGCTTTTCTACGAGAAACTAAACTACCATTCTTTGCATAAGTAATCATTTTTTCACAACATCTTCTTGTTTCTTTAGCTCTAGTTTCTGTAGTAATAATACTTTCATTCATAATAAGACTAATAGTAAGATTAGCTAACATACTTCTTCTATGCTTATTATCAACACCTAATTTTCTATATCCCATAGTATCCTCCTTCTATTAATCTTCGTCTTTTAAAGTTAAGTTTAATTCTTTAACTTTATCCAACACTTCTTTTAATGATTTTTTACCAAGATTTCTAATCTTCATTACATCACTATTAGATTTATTAACTAAATCTTGTAATGTATGAACTCCTGCTCTTTTTAAACAATTATAAGCACGAACAGAGAAATCTAAATCTTCGATTGGAGTTTCTAATGCCTTTTTAGTTGGATCTTCTTTCTTTTCAATCATAAATCCAGTAGCATCAGCAATCTTATCTAGTTTAGTTACTAATTCTAAATGTTCAATTAAAATTCTACTAGCAAGAGCAATAGCTTCTTCTGGCTTAATAGAATCATTAGTCCAAACTTCAAGTACTAATTTATCATAACTTTCATCTTGACCAACACGAGCATCTAATACTTCATAAGCAACTCTTTCAATAGGAGAATATAAAGAATCGATTGCAATAACTCCTACTTTCTTATCAGTAAGTAATTTCTTATTTTCATCAGCTCTTACATATCCTCTACCACTAGATACAGTCATTTCCATATCAAGCTTACCACCTTCAGCTAAAGTAGCAATAACTTGATCTTTATTAATTATTTCAACATCAGCATCACATTCAATATCTCCAGCTGTAACAACACCTTCACCACTTGCACTTAATCTAATAGTTCTATCTTCTTCACAATATTTCTTAATAACGATAGATTTTAAATTAAGTACTATAGAAGTAACGTCTTCAATTACACCTTCAATAGTTTGAAACTCATGTAAAACTCCATCTATTTTTACACTAGTAATAGCAGAACCAGGAAGAGAAGATAACATAACTCTTCTTAGCGCATTACCAATCGTATAACCAAAACCTCTTTCAAGTGGTTCTAGTTCAAACTTTGCATAATTACTTTTTTCATTCTTTTCAGTAATTTTATAATTTGGTTTTTCAAATTGAATCATAGTCTAACCTCCTTACCCTTATTAGTTACGTGGTCTTTTTGGTGGACGACATCCATTATGTGGAATTGGTGTAACATCAGTAATTGTTACAACTTCAAGTCCAGCTGTTTGTAATGATCTTATAGCGGTTTCTCTACCAGGTCCAACACCTTTAACTACTACATCAACTTTACGCATTCCATAATCAAATGCAACCTTACCTGCTTTTTCAGCAGCAATTCCTGCTGCAAATGGAGTAGATTTTTTACTACCTTTAAATCCAATTGCACCACTTGATGCCCATGATACTACATTCCCTTCTTTATCTGTTATAGTTGTAATTGTATTATTAAAAGTTGAATGAATATGAGCAACACCCTCAGGTATATTTTTCTTTACTTTTCTTTTTCTTTGTTTATAAGCCATAGTTTAACCTCACTTTCACTATTTCTTTTTGTTTGCAACAACTTTTCCTCTACCCTTACGAGTACGAGCATTTCTATTTGTTCTTTGTCCTCTTACAGGTAATCCTCTTTTATGACGAGATCCTTCATATGAATTAATTTCCATTTTAGTCTTAATATTCATACTAACTTCACGTCTTAGATCACCTTCAGTAACATAGTTACCTAATTCATCACGAATCTTACCAAGTTCTTCGTTTGATAAATCTTTTGTTCTTTTTTCTGGATCAACTTTTACTGCATTTAATATTTTCATTGCAGTAGTACGTCCAATACCATAAATATAAGTTAAAGAAATTTTAATTTTCTTTTCATTAGGTATTTCTACACCCTTAATACGTGCCATATTTTTTCCTCCTTACTAACCTTGAGTTTGTTTGTGTTTTGGATTTTCACAAATTACCATAACTTTTCCCTTACGTTTAATAATTCTGCATTTTGCACAAATTTTCTTAACTGATGGTTTTACTTTCATTTTAATTCCCTCCTACTTTCTATAGGTTATACGCCCACGTGTTAAATCATATGGAGAAAGTTCGATCATAACCTTATCACCCGGTGAAATACGAATATTATTTAATCGCATTTTACCAGAAACGTGAGCTTCGATCTTATGACCATTCTCTAATTGAACATAGAAGTTTCCTCCAGGAATAACTTCAAGAACTTTTCCTTCAACTTCGATTACATCATTCTTTGCCATTTAACAACACTCCTGTCAATATTTCATATCCATCATCAGTAACAACTACTGTATGTTCAAAGTGTGCTGATGGACTATAATCTTCACTCTCAATAGTCCATTCGTCTTCACATACGACAATCTCAGGACTACCAAGATTAAGCATTGGTTCAATCGCTAGAACCATACCTTTTTTTAATTTTGGACCAGTATTTTTAATACCATAATTTGGAACATCTGGATCCTCATGAACACTAGTCCCAACTCCATGACCCACTAGTTCTTTAACAACACCCAAATTATGTTCTTTTGCATAGGACTCTATAGCATAACCTATATCACCTATTCTATTACCAGGTTTAATTTGTTCTAAACCTTTATAAAGAGACTCTTCAGTATGATATAAAAGATACTTTTTATCATCATCTATATCACCAACAGGATAACTCCAAGCAGAGTCACCATGATATCCCTTATAACAAGCACCAATATCTATTTTAATGATATCACCATTCTTTAATTTGGTATTCGAAGGAATTCCATGCACTACTTCATGATTTATACTAGTACAAATAGCACCAGGAAAACCTTCAAAACCTTTAAAAGAAGGATAAGCATCATGTTCTAATATGAACTTTTCTGCTAAATCATTAAGCTCTTTAGTAGTAACACCAGGCTTGATATATTTTTTTAAATATTGGTGTGTTTGATAAACAATATTACCAGCAATTCTAAGAAGTTCAATTTCTCTATCACTTTTAATAGTTATCATACAAACACCTCTACTTTATTAATTCACTAGCAAGGTTAAAAGTTTCATCAGGTAAACTACTATTAATAGTTACAAGTACACCTTTATCCTTATAGTAATCGATAAGGGGTTGTGTCTTTTCTAAATATTCATTATATCTTTGTTCAAAAGTTTCTAATGAATCATCTTGTCTTTGAATAAGCTCTTCTTGACAATCATCACACAATCCATCAACTTTTGGTAATAAATCTTTATTCCTAGTAGAATAACTTCTTTTACACTTAGGACAAACAAGTCTACTTGTTACCCTAGATGAAAGTTCATCTTTTGGAACATCCAAATATATTACCAATCCTAAATCTCTATTTAGTTTACTAAGTACATCATCATACATCTTAGCTTGTTCAACAGTTCTTGGAAAACCATCTAATATATACAATGAATCACCTATTTTATTAAGTTGTTCTTCCAAAGCACTAAAAACTGTATTATCATCAATTAACATACCAGATTTCATTGCTTCACGAAGACTCTCATCATTTTTAGCCTTTTCTCTTAACATATCCCCAGTTGACAAAGGTAAATATCCATAACTAGTAGATAAACTATTAGATAAAGTACCTTTACCCGCAGCAGGTGGAGCTATTAAAATAATATTTTTCACTATCTAACCGCTCTCCTTTTTGTTCTCTTATTAATAGAATAATCTCTACTCATCAAACTACTTTCTAATTGTTTATATGTTTCAATAGTAACACCAACTACTATAAGTAAACTAGTACCACCAATTGATACTGATCTAGGAAGACCAGTCCACATATTAACAAGAATTGGGAATGCTGCTATTGCTGCTAAGAATATAGCACCAACAGTAGTAAGTCTTGTTAAAACTTTTACAAAATAATCTTCAGTATCCTTTCCAGGTCTAATACCAGGAACATAACCACCATTCTTTTGTAAGTTTTCAGCCATTTGATCAGGTTTCATTTGAACAAATGTATAAAAATATGAGAAGAATATAATTAACACTACATATATTATTAAACCTACTGGTTTAGTATAATCAAAATAATTATTGATAAAGTTTACTACACCTTCACTCTTACTAAATTGTGCTATAACACTAAATACTGCTAGTAAACTTGAAGCAAATATTACTGGTATTACTCCAGCAGAATTAATCTTAATAGGCATATAAGATTGCTTACCTAAGTTAGCAGTAGACTTATTAGCATATTGAATAGATATTCTACGAGCAGCACCTTCTACAAATATTACTGCAATAATTACTAAAAAGCAAATAAGTAAGAAAAGCAAGAATGTAGCCCCACCAGATATTAGTGTATTAGTAGTACTAAAATCTACTAATTGTTTAAATGCAGTTATCATCATACCAGGTAGTGATGAAACAATACCAGCCATGATTAATAATGAAACACCATTACCAATACCTTTTTGTGAAACTTGATCACCTAACCATAACAAGAATGCAGTACCAGCAGTCATTATAAATGCTACTTCAAGTCTTTGTGCAACACCTACACCACTACCTAAGAATGCATATGCCATAGCATAACCTTGTATAAAGGCAAATACTATACCAACATATCTTGTTATCTTATTTATCTTTTGACGACCAGCATGACCTTGTTTAGCAAGATCTGCAAAATAAGGAACAATATCCATTTGCAAAAGTTGCATAACAATTGACGCTGTAATGTATGGAGTAACACCTAAAGCAAATATTGAAAAATTACTTAGCGCTCCCCCACCCATAACATCCAAAAGTTCTAGGAAACCTAAACTTTTAGTTATTTCTTGTGTTCCAGGAACTTCAATTGTAGTCCCTATAACAAATAGTGTTAATACTGCAAGTGTAAAATACACTCTTTTTCTTATATCTTTATTTTTCTTTGTAAATAGTTGTTTAAGAGTTTT
>CAKOJO010000026.1 GCA_934090595.1 uncultured Bacilli bacterium
GATTGTGTAGATAAGATAGAACATAATGAAGAGTATGATTTGATAATAATAAAAGATGAATTAGGAGAAGAAACAGCATATGAGATATTAAATAAATTAAAACAAATACCAAAGTTTAAGACACCAGTAATAATTGCAATAGATAAAGAAAAAGAATTTATAAAAGAACACTTTATAAAAGATGGATTTAAAGATTGTATCATTTTAAATGATGATAAGAAGCAAATGAGTGATATTTTGTCTAAATATTTATAATTGTCAACGAAAAAGGTTGACAGGCATATAATTGTTGTGTATAATACTAGTAGTTTTGAAAGGAGAAAGATTATGGCTGTAAAGATTAGATTGACAAGAATGGGTTCAAAGAAAAGACCAAGTTATAGAATAGTAGCTACTGATTCTAGATCTCCAAGAGATGGAAAGTATTTAGAATTAATTGGTTTTTATAATCCTATTGTTGAACCTGCTGAAATAAGAGTAAATGAAGAAGTTGCTTTAAAATGGTTAAGAAATGGTGCTATTTTAACAGATACTGCTAGAGATTTACTTAGTAAAGCTGGTGTTATGAAAAAATTTCATGAAGAAAGAAGTAGTAAATAGTTATGGATTTAGTAAAATTAACTGAAGAATTAGTTATGGCTGTTGTTACTGATAAGGATATTGCTCAAGTTAGAGAGTTTCCTACTGAGGATCCTAAGGTTATTCAAATAGAAGTGCTTGTTTCTAATGATGATATGCCTAAAGTTATTGGTAAGAATGGTAAAGTTATTAATTCTATTAGAACTTTAGTTCAAGCAAGTAGTTATATAAAAGAAAATAAAATCGTAAAAATTAACATTGATAGCATTTAGTACTTGACAAAGTTTTATTTTCTAGTATAATTATAAGTGTCCAATTTATTGGACTAGCCGGGGGATTAGCTCAGTTGGCTAGAGCACCTGCCTTGCACGCAGGGGGTCATGGGTTCGAATCCCACATCCTCCACCATTTAAGTTTGTTACCCTTGTATATCAAGGGTTTTATTATGCTTTAATATTTTCAGACACACTCTTTGTAAGTTTTTTGTGTTTTGATATTAATTATTTTTTAAAATTTAACACAAAAATGTTAAAATATCTTTTTATTTCTTTTTTTAAATGATAAAATATGATTGATAGTGTTACTATTAATTGTATGTTATTTATGTGTTTTAATGAGGTGTGTGTGAAAAATAAAATATTGATATTGTTAACTTTTTTTTGGATTTTTTTATTAATTCCTAGTAATGTAATGGCTCACCCTGGTAGAACTGATAGTAATGGTTGCCATTACTGTAGGACTAATTGTGCAAAATGGAGATTAGCTAATAATCAGTATCATTGCCATAATGGTGGTAGTACTAGTTCAAAGAAAAAATCATCTAATTCTACTAATACTGTTATTTCTAAGAGCAGTGATAATACTTTAAAGTCAGTTTTTATAGATGGTAAAAATATTAGTATTAATGACATTATGAATTATAGCACAAAAAAAGAAAAAATTAATATCAAAATAAAGCTTAATGATAACAAAGCTAATTATGTTATTACTAATAATGATAATTTGAAGATTGGAACTAATAATATTATTATTAAAGTGACTGCTGAGAATGGAAATGTAAAAAAATACAGCTTGTTGGTAGAACGTGAAAAATTGAGTAATAATACGAATATAAAAATTATTGTTGATGGAAATAATGTTAATTTTGTTTCTGAAAAAGCTAATGTAAGTGTTTCTAATGATGTTGATTATTTGAGTTATGAATATGAATTGGAAGATAAAAAAGCTAAAGTCGATGTTATTGGAGATGATGTTTTAAAGGTCGGAGATAATAATATTATTTTTGTAGTAACTGCAGAAGATGGCACAAGAAAAGAATATAAATTAACTGTTAATAAATCTTCGAAAAGTGATGAAATAACTAGTACAATTTTGGGATTGATTATAATTGTTGGTTTTGGATATGGAATTTATTATTTTGTAAATAAGTCAAGAAATAAATAAAGTTTTGTATTGTTTTAATTTTAGGTATCCGTTATGCTTCTTTTATCTATATTTTTATATAATATAGTGAAGGGGGGATTTTAAATGTACGGTTATGGATATCCTGGTTATGGTTATGGCAATGGTTATGGTGAAGGTAGTTGGTTTTGGATAATTATCGTTATTATAATAATTTTCTTTATATTATTCTGGAATAATGGTAGTTATAATAATGGCAATAATAATAGACCATGTTGCTAAGGGTAAGTTTTCTTACTCTTTTTTTTGTATATACTTTTTCTTTTTGTTAATAATAGTAGTGGAGGTTAATATGAATAAAGAATATGATGAAGTACCTACGATTATAAGTGGTAAGGATTTGGATTATCTTACTGATATGTTTAATTGGAATTATGATGCTGTTAAGTTTGCTAATTTTTCTTATGTTAATGCAACTGATGGAGAGTTGAAAGATTTATTTCTTGATATTAAGAATGTGCATTTGAATAATCTTAGTATTATAACTGATTTATTAGATGAAAAGGGGAGAATTTATGAATAATAAGATTAGTAATCCTATGGTTGAGGTTCCTTCTGGAATTTTTTTGAATGACAAAGATTATATGAATATTATGCTTTCTATGGAAAAGAGTATGGTTAAGAATTATGCTGTTTCTCTTACTGAGGCTAGTAATGAGTTTTTGCATGATAATTATTTAAATATGTTTGATGAGGTTGATGATTTACAAAGAAGAATATTTAATGCAATGTTTGCTAGAGGTTGGTATAGTTTAGATGTTGCTTCATCTTCTTTAGTTAGTGAAAAGCTTGAGATGTTAGAAAAGGAACAAAATTCTTTGAATTAGTTTCTTTTTTTTATTATGTAAAGTGTTTTACTCTTTTTATGTTTATTTTTACTTGGTTTTCTTTTTTTGCTTTAGTTTTTTTTATAATTGTATTACAATTTTTTAATTTTTATAGTATACTTGTATAGATAGTAGATTTTACATATTTTTAAATAAATGATATAATTTTAATGGAGGTATTTTATTTATGAGTTTTGATGCAATTATTACAACTCTTAGGAGTATACTAGATGTTGCTATTGTTTGGGCACTTATTTATGTGCTTTTAAAGAATATAAAAAATAATGTTAAGTTGTCATTGCTATTTAAGGGAATAGCGGTTATTATCTTATTGAAGCTGGTTTCTTTATGGCTTAATTTAACTCTTGTGGGGTTATTCCTTGATTATGTTATTCAATGGGGACCTCTTGCTCTTATTATTATATTTCAACCTGAAATTAGAAATATTTTAGAGCAAATTGGAAAGACACAACTTCTTGGTCGTCATAAGGTTTTAACTGTTGATGAAAGGGAAAGACTTGTGTATGAAGTTATTAATGCAGTTGATTATATGAGAAAGCAAAGGATTGGGGCTTTAATTGTTCTTGAAAGGGATGTTAGTTTACAAGAATATATTTCTAAGGCTACTAATTTGTATGCTGATATTACTAGTGAGCTTTTAATATCTATATTCTTCCCTAATAATCCTCTTCATGATGGTGGAGTTATTATTCAAGGTGATAAGATTAGTTGTGCTGGGGCAGTTTTTCCTACTAGTAACAGTTTAAAGATTAATAAGAGACTTGGTACTCGTCATAGAGCTGGTCTTGGTATTACTGAAGAGACTGATGCTATTTCTATTATAGTTTCTGAGGAAACTGGTAGAATTTCAATTGCTATGAAGGGTGAATTATATTACAATATTACTATTGATGATGCTAGAATTCTTCTTATTGATGAGTTAAGACCTAAACAAGAAGATTTTGAAGATTTTTATGATGAGGAGGAAGTATATGATGAAAAATAAAAAGTCCTCAAAGAAAAAGACTAAATTATGGAAGAAAGTTTTAAGAAGTGTTTTTAACTTTTTTGCTTATATTTATAGAATTATAGATAGGTTTATTATTACACCAATTGCTAAGCTTATGATGGCTATTATGAAGATTCTTAATACTAATAATAAACCGCTTGAAAGATTGCTTAATAATAGAATGTTTCTTATTACTTTATCGTTAGCTCTTGCTTTGATTTCGTTTTTCTCTGTTGATAAGATTGCAAATACTATGATGAATGATAGTGCAGATGTTATATATGGAAAAGAGGTTAAAGCTTTATATAATGAAGAGGCTTATGTAGTTGAAGGATTAGAAAAGACTGTTGATATTACTCTTATTGGTAGAAGGGCTGATTTATATCTTGCTAATCAATATCAAAAGGATGAAGTTGTTGTTGATTTAAGGGGATTAAAGCCTGGTACTCATAGGGTTGCTCTTAAGTATAAGAGTTCAGTTGCCTCAATTGATTATAAGATTGATCCTTCTTATGCAAATGTAACTATATATGAAAAGGTTTCTGAATCTAGAAAGGTTACTAAGGAAATACTTTATGAAGATAAGCTTGATTCTAGGTATTCTATTACTAATACTTCATTTAGTAGAGATGATGTTTATATAAAGGGTGCTGAGTATAAGTTGCAACAAGTTGCTATGGTTAAGGCTTTACTTGATGTTACTAATATTATAAATCCTAGTGTTGGTACTACTACTTTGAAGGATATTCCTCTTGTTGCTTATGATAAGAATGGTAATAAGATGGATGTTGAAATAGTTCCAAAGACTGTTGATGCCACTATTGAGATTGCTTCTCCAAGTAAGGAAGTTCCTATTAGGGTTATTCCTGAAGGTGATGTAGTGTTTGGTAAGTCTATTGATTCAATTACTATGAGTGAAACTAATGTTAAGTTATTTGGAGATATGGATGTTTTATCTAAGATAGATTATTTACCAGTTTCAATTAATGTTGAGGGTATTTCGAAGGCTACTGAGTATAATGTTAATTTATCTCTTCCTAGTGGAGTTAATGAGGCTAGTACTAAGTCTGTTGTTGTTAAGGTTAGTCTTGGTGATACTAAGTCTAAGACTATTGATGATGTAAGTATTGCTACTAAGAACTTAGGTAGTGGACTTGTTGCTAAAGCAGATGGAAAGGCTAATTCTAAAGTTTCTGTTGTGCTTAAGGGTACTGATAGTAATATTAAGGCTGTTACTACTGATGCAATATCTGCTTATGTTGATTTAAATGGTCTTGGTGTTGGTACTCATGAGGTTACTGTTAAGGTTACTGGTGATGATCTTAAGATAGGATATACTCCTACTACAAAGACTGTTAAAATAATAATTACTAAAGAGAAATAATTTTCTCTTTTTTTCTTGTTTTGTGAATGAATGTTTGCTATAATCTTTTTGAGGAGATTGCTATGGAGAGAATAATATTTCATATTGATGTTAATAATGCTTTTTTATCATGGACTGCTGTTCATTTGCTTAAGTCTGGTTATCATGAAGATATTAGAAATATTGTTTCTGTAATCGGAGGCGATGAGAGTAAAAGAAGTGGTATTGTTGTAGCTAAGAGTCCTATGGCTAAGAAGTATGGTATTGTAACTGCTGAGACTTTGTATAGTGCTAGGAAAAAGTATCCTAAGTTACAGGTTTTTAAGCCTAATTATTCTTTTTATAGTGAGATGAGTAATAAGTTGTTTAGTTTTCTTAAAAAGATTACTCCAGATATTGAGATTGCATCGATTGATGAGTGTTATATGGATTATGGAAAGATTAAGAATATTTATGGGGATGAGGTAGTTTTTGCTACTAAGCTTAAGGATAAGATTTATTCTTTGTTTGGGTTTACTGTTAATATAGGGATTGCTAATAATAAGTTGTGTGCTAAGATGGCTAGTGATTTTTTAAAACCTAATAGGGTTCATACTTTGTATTCTTATGAAGTTAGTTCTAAGATGTGGCCTCTTCCTATTGAAGATTTATTTATGGTTGGGAAGAGTACTTCATCTAAGCTTAGAATGATTGGTATAAAAACTATTGGGGATCTTGCTAATTGTGATGCTTATTTTTTGTCTAAGTATTTTAAAAATTATGATGATCTGATAAAACGTGCTAATGGTATTGATGATAGTGTGGTTGATTCTTCTTTGTTTGAAGCAAAGGGAATAAGTAATGAAATAACTTTGCCTGTTGATATTGTTAATAAGTCTGATTTATATAATTATTTATCGTATCTTAGTGAAAAGGTTTCTTCAAGGATTAAGTCTGACGGAAAGTATGCTAATGTTGTGTGTGTAATACTTAAGGATAATCTTTTTAAGAGAAGGTCTCATCAGGTTAAGGTAAAAAATCCTATTTGTGATTCTTCAGATATATTTGCTGTTAGTAAGAGGCTTCTTAATGAAATGTGGCGTGATGGTGATATGATTAGACTTATTGGAATTAGGCTTGATGATTTGGTTTCTGATTACAAGTATCAAATGTCTTTATTTGAGAATAATGATAGGGTTGATAGTGAAAAGATAGATAAGGTTTTGTCTGATATTAATAAAAAACTTGGTTATGATGCTGTAAAGAAATGTAATATGACTATAAAATGAGTTTTATTTGTGTTATCATAATAGTGGTGATAATATGAAGAAGACTATAGTTGATTTTGATTTTAAGAATAAAGTAGTTGTTTTAAGATGTGATTTAAATGTTACTATTAAAAATGGTAAGATAATTGATGATAGTAAGATTGTTAAGAGTTTGAAGAGTATTAATTATATAGTTAATAATGGTGGAAAGGTTGTTATTCTTTCACATTTAGGTAAGGTTAAGAGTGAGTCTGATTTTGTTAATAATAGTTTATCTGTTGTTTATGAAAGGCTTAAAGAACTGGTTGATTTTGAACTTAGTTTTTGTTCATCAACTGATTTTGATGTTGTTAAGAATAATGTTTTTAATGTTTCGTATGGAAATGGTATTCTTTTAGAGAATACAAGGTTTTATGATGTACCTGATAAGTTAGAGAGTGGTTGTTCTGATACTTTGTCTTTGTTTTATGCTTCTTTAGGAGATATATTTATTAATGATGCATTTGGAACTATTCATAGAGGTCATGCTTCTAACTGTGGGATTGCTAAGTATTTGGATTCTGGTATTGGTTTTTTAGTTATGGATGAGATATCTAATCTTAGTAGGCTAGATGATCCTGTTAGACCTTTTGTGGTTATTATGGGTGGTGCTAAGTTATCTGATAAGCTTGGTGTTATATCTTCTATTATTGAGAAGGTTGATTATTTGCTTGTTGGTGGGGCAATGAGTTATACTTTTTTAAAAGCAAAGGGTTATGATGTTGGTAAGTGTTTATATGAAGAAGATTATGTTTCGTATTGTTCTCTTATGCTTGATAAGTATGGTGATAAGATAGTTCTTCCTGTTGATTTATATGGTTCTTATGAGTATAGTAATGATAATTTGAAAAAGTATTGTTTAGTTGATGCTATTGAGAATGATTTTATGGGACTTGATATGGGTGATAAGACTATTTCTTTGTTTATGAATTATTTGAGGGATGCTAAGACTATTTTTTGGAATGGTCCAGTTGGTGTTTATGAGTTTAGTAATTACATTGAAGGTTCAAAGAAGTTACTTAATTTTATAGGAGAACTTGATGCTGTTAGTATTCTTGGTGGAGGGGATATTGTTAGTTGTGCTAATGTTTTATCTTGTTCATCAAAGTTTACTTATGTTTCTACTGGTGGTGGTGCTACTCTTGAATATATTGTTAATAAAGATTTACCTGGTCTTGTTAATATAGGAGAAAAAGATTATGAATAAGATGGTTGTTTTGAATCATAAAAATTATTTGGATTTTTCTCTTGTTAAGTCATATCTTTTAGATATTAATAATCTTATTAGAAATGATATTGATGTGGTAATGTGTCCAAATAGTTTATATATTCCTTTTTTTAGAGGTAAGTATAATTTTTTACTTGGTTGTCAGGATGTTGGTCTTGATGTTACTGGAGATGTTACTGCTTATGCTTGTAAATCTTTAGATGTTAAGTATGCTTTGGTTGGACATTGTGAAAGAAAAGATAGGCTTTCTGAGAGTAATAAAGTTATTAATGAGAAGATAATTAGTTGTATATCTAATGGAATTAGTCCAATTGTTTTTCTTGGAGAGGATTATTATTCTTATTCTATGAAGAAGACTGGAGATGTTTTAATAAAGCAAATTAAAGAGTATTTTTCTTCTGTATCAGTAAAAGAAGATATTATTATTTGTTATGAACCTACTTTTTCTGTTAACGGAGATGTTATTTTAAGTAATGATGAAATTAGTGAGATTGTTTCTTTTATTAAAATGATTTTTATTAGAAATTATGGGGTTAATGTTAGGGTTTTATATGGCGGAGGAGTTAACGAAGAAAGTATTAAGACTTTATCTAAGATAGATTGTTTAGATGGTTTTGTTCTTGGTAGTGTTAGTGTTTTTCCTGATAAGGTTTTGAATGTACTTAACACTATTTAACACTTTCGACATATTTAGACAAAAGAAACTCTAGAAAATAATATTTTTTTGTAGTACAATGTAGTTGCGTGGTAGTAAAATGAAGGGAGAGAAAATGAAAAAAATTAATTTAATTGTAGTAGACGATAACGTAGAGTTAGTTGGTATGATTAAGGAGTATTTTAGTAGTCACGCAGATATTGATGTAGTTGGTACTGCAAAAAATGGTGAAGAGGGCATGGAACTAATAAGAGATGTTAGTAATTATGATGTTTTATTACTTGATCTTATAATGCCTAAGATGGATGGAGTAGCTGTTTTAGAGGAAATGAGAAAGGAAGGTATTGATAAGAGAGTAATTGTTCTTACTTCTTATAATACTCAAGATATGATTAGAAAAGTATCAGAGCTTGGGGTTAATTATTTTATGCTTAAGCCTTTTGAACTTTCTTTCTTGGAAAAGAAGATAATGGAGCTTGATAATAGTTATGATAATAAGTCTATTGATTTATATCATCAAAATTTACAGATATCAATTACGAATGTTTTACATGAACTTGGTGTTCCATCTCATATAAAAGGATATCAGTATATAAGGGAGGGTATTTCTATTGTATATAATCGTCCTGATGTTATTGGTGGTATTACTAAGGAACTTTATCCTGAAATTGCTAGTCGTTATGATACAACTGTATCTCGAGTGGAACGTGCGATTAGGCATGCTATTGAGGTTAGTTGGAATCGAGGTAATTGGGATTTAATGGAAGAGATTTTTGGTCATAGTGTTGATATTGATAAGGCTAAGCCTACGAATAGTGAGTTTATTGTTACTATTGCAGATAAGCTTAGATTGGAGTTTGGCACTGTTACTGTTTAGATAATGCAAGTTTATACTTGCTTTTTATTTGGGTTTGTTTTATACTTAAGTTATGATTATAGTTGGGAGGATACAATTTATGGAACGAAAAATTAGTAATGAGTTACTTAAATGGAAGATAGATGCTTATAAGAAACCAATGTTACTTTATGGAATAAGTGGATGTGGTAAGACTTATAGTACTCTTTCTTTTGGAAAAAGTGAGTATAAGAATACTGTTTATTTTGATTGTAATGATAATTTAGAACTTAGTTATGTTTTTGATAAGAATAGTACTCTTGATAAACTTATTCGTGGTCTTAGTGCTATTTCTTTGGAAACTATTTTTAAAGATGAAACATTAATAATTTTTGATAATGTTACTGAAAAGATTCTTAAGAGTGTTATTAATTTGTTTAATAATTCTTCTTATCATGTTATTATGATTACTGATAATTTTTCAATGATTGATTCATGTAAGGGTAAGAATGTTGTTTTAAAAAAAATGCAATTAGTTACTTTTTTTGAATATTTAAAGTTTATTGGTAAGGAACAACTTATTGCTTTTATTGAGGATAGTTTTAAAACTAATAGTCCTATGCCTTTTCATGCAATGGCTATGGAGCTTTATAATGATTATGTTATATGTGGTGGATATCCTAATGCAATTGTAGAGTATCATTTAGAGTCTTCTTATAATTTACTTAGTTCAATTCATGAAAATAATATAGTTTTATTAAAGAATAAATTGTTTTCTTTGGATAATTTGATTGATATTAAACGTAGTAATGAGATATTTAATAGTATTTCTATTCAACTTCTTAAATCTAATAGAAAGTTTTTATATGGTTTAGTTAGAAGTGGTGCTAGAAGTAAGGACTATGGACGTTGTTTAGATTATATGGAAAGTGATAATATGGTAATAAGAAGTACACGTCTTAGTGAAATAGTCTCTCCGATTAGTAAGGGTAAAGATTTAGAAAGTTTTAAGCTTTATTATAATGATACTGGAATTTTATATAAAAAGATGAATGTAAGTGGTAATAGACTTCTTATGAATGATAAATTAATGATGATTTTGTATGAAAATAGTATTGCTTGTTCTTTAGTTCTTAATGGTTTTAATATTTATCATTATCATTCTGAAGGAAAAGCATATATTGATTTTGTTGTTCAAACTAGGACTGGTAAAATTATTCCTATGGAAATTATTTCTTCGGATAATGCTAAGTCTAAGAGTTTATTGCTTGCTATTAAGAAGTATAATTTATCTTTTGCTATTAGACTTACTAATGGTAATTTTGATATGAAAAATGGTATTAAGTATGTTCCTTACTATGCTAGTTGTTGTATAAATGAGGGTATGTAGTTATGAAAAAAGTAGTGCTTTGTATTTTAGATGGTTTAGGTTATAGAAAGGAATCTTTAGGTAATGCTTTTTTGGATGCTGATACTTTTGCTATTGATAAGTTACTTAAGGAGTTTCCTAATAGTAAGCTTCTTAGTAGGCAAGATTCTATTTCTTTAAATGCTTATGATAGTGAGACTGGTCATATGGCTATTGGGACTGGTAGAGTAGTTTTTAATAATTTTGATGTTTTTAATAGTTCTATTTCTGATGGTAGTTTTTATAATAATTCTAATGTTTTAGAAGTAATTAATTTTGTTAAAGATAATAAATCTAGACTTCATTTATTTTATATTTTGTCTGATTCGTCTTTGTCATATTTATTAACTTTAATTGATATGGTTAGTAAATATGATGTTCCTATTTATTTGCATATATTTTTGGAAGGAGAAGATGTTTCTTCTAGTGCAGTTAGTAATTTGGAAGCGCTTTCTTCTTATATTCTTAATAAGAATTGTTATATTGCTAGTTTAAGTGGTAAGGATTATGTAATGGATAATGATGGTGATTTTGATAGGACTAAATTGTGTTATGATGTTATTTTTAAGGGAGTTGGACCTTTTAATGATGATTACAATAGTATAATTAATACTTCTTATGATCTTGAAATATTTGATTCTTATATTGTTCCTACTCTTGTTAATAGAAATGGTATATTTAGTGATGGGGATGGAGTTATTATTGCTAATTTTAATAGTAATTGTTTTGTGCAATTATTTAGTTTGGTTACTGATTCTTTTTCTCCTTATTTAGATGTTAATGTTTATAGTAATATTAAGTGTGTTAGTATGTTTCCTATTAGTGATAAGGTTAAGTGTTTGAGTGCTTTTCCTAGTACTTTGGTTAATAATACTTTGATTGATGTTTTAAGTAATAATAAGTTGAGAGTATTACGTATTGCAGAGACTTCGAAGTATAGTTGTGTTACTCGTTTCTTTGATGGTAATAGGGATGTTTCTTATCATAATGTATCTAATATTTGTGTTCCTAAGAAGAGGGTTGATAGTTATGATATGGATCCTGGAATGAGTGCTAATGAGATTACGGATAAGGTTATTAATGTAATGAATGATTATGATTTTATAGTAGTTAATTATGCTAACTGTGATATGGTTGGGCATACTGGTAATTATGATGCTTGTAAGAGGGCACTTGATGTTGTTGATAAATGCATTATGAATTTGTATGAGGCATGTTTTAATAATGATTATTTGCTTGTTATATGTTCTAGTCATGGTAATATTGAGGAAATGATTAGAGATGATAAAGTTTATTCTGGTAATACTTTAAATCCTGTTTATTTTATTGTTTGTGATAAAGATTATAAGCTTCGTAATGGTAATCTTTGTGATGTTGCTCCCTCGATTATAAGTGTTTTAGGACTTGTTATTCCTGATGAGATGACTGGTAATATTATTGTTTATTAAGGGCTTTTGCTCTTTTTTCTTGCATTTTTATTTTAAATGTGGTATAATCTTGATTGTTTTTATGAAGGGGGTATTAGCTATGAGTGATAATAAATATTATGAGGCTATTTCTACAAAAATTGTTGATAGTATAATTAATAGTAAAAGTACTAAGAGTTTAGATGAATTATTACTTAAATATTTCAATAAACTTAAAGTTTTAGAAAGTGATAGAGTTTATTTGACTGATATCATTATGAAAAAACTTGATGAAAGATCTTTGAATTCTGAATTTAATTTTACTGCGAATACTACTAATTTTGATATTTATATGAATGAAGTTAGTAGAATACCACTTCTTTCTTCAGAAGAGGAAGTGGAGCTTGCTAAATTGGTTAGTCAAGGTGATAAGGAGGCTAGAGACAAGTTTATTTCCGCTAATTTGAGATTGGTTATTTCTATTGCTAAGAAATATCAAAATAGAGGTGTTTCTTTTGATGATTTAATAGAAATTGGTAATATAGGTCTTATGACTGCGGTTGATAAGTATGATGTTAGTTTAGGTAATAAGTTTTCATCTTATGCAACATGGTGGATTAAGCAAGCTATAGGTCATTATATTGCAGATAATTCTAGAACTGTGAGATTACCTGCTCATATGCATGAGCAAGTTAATAGGTTGCTTTGTGTAGAAGCTGATCTTTTTGTTAGATTTGAGGGTAATTATACTAATGATGATATTGCTAAGGAACTTGGAATTAGTGTTGATAAGGTTTTATTTCTTAAAAAAGTTTCAGAATTACCTATGTCATTAAATTCTCCAATAGATGATGAGAATGATACAATGCTTATGGATTTTGTAGCTGATGATTATTCTGAATTTGAAGATTCTATTGATAATTCTTTTTTAAAGGATGATATATTAGAAATACTTGATGTTTTATCTGATAAAGAAAAAGAAATTATAATGCTTAGATTTGGTCTTAGGGGAAATAAGGTTATGTCTTTGACTGAAGTCGGTAAAATTTATAATGTTACTAAAGAAAGGATCAGACAAATACAAAACAAAGCTTTAAGAAAGATGAAGAAATCTAAGAATATTGATAAAATAAGGTGTTATATTTAAGAAAATAGCAAAAATGTTTGCATTTTTTAACAAAATGTGTTATAATTTGTTTTATATTTAAAGGGGGAAGGATTACATGGAAAAAAAAGATTATTTTGAAAGTGTTTCTTCAAAAATATTTGAAAGTTTAATTAGAACTGAATCGTTTGATAATGATAAAAAAATTGATCTTGATTCTTTTGATTCTAAAATGTTAAATTATTTTGATAAGCTTGATATTTCTGAGGATTGTAGATTTGAAATTACTAATATTATAAAGAAAAAAATTGAAAGTAATGGATATATTATTAAAGATAATGTTGAAGAGGAAGAAGAAGATTTCAATCAAGAACTTGAAATGTTTAATGATTTGAAACATTTTCCAGATTCAATTAAATTATATTTGAAAGATATTGGTAGTTATCCTCTTCTTAGTGCTGCTGAAGAAAAGAAACTGGCTATTTTGATGAAAAATGGTGATGAGGAAGCTAGAGCTAAACTTGCTAATAGTAATCTTAGATTGGTTGTTTCTATTGCGAAACATTATTCTAATAGGACTAATAAGAACATTTCCTTTAATGACTTAATTCAAGAGGGTAATATAGGACTTATTAAAGCCTTGGATAAATTTGATGTTGATAAGGGTTATAAATTTTCTACATACGCAACATGGTGGATAAGACAATCAATTACACGTGCGATTGCTGATCAATCAAGAACTGTTAGAATACCTGTTCATATGTATGAGAAAATTAATAAAATGTTCCGTGTTGAAGCAATGCTTTCTGAAAAATATGGTAGTGATGTTACAAATCAACAAATAGCAGATGAGTTGGGTGTTTCTGTTGAAAAAGTTTTGGATTTAAAGAAGGTTGCTGAGGCTCCAGTTTCACTTTATACACCACTTGGTGAAGATGATGATTCTTTACTTGTAGATTTTGTACCTGATGAGGAAAAATGTGTTGAGGAATCTGTTATAAATTCTGGATTACATGATGATGTTATGAAAGCACTTTCTATATTGTCTGAAAGAGAACAAAAAGTTTTAATGCTTAGGTTTGGAATTGATGGTGATCGTCCAATGACGTTGGAAGAAATCGGAAATATACTTAATGTTACTAGAGAAAGAATTAGACAAATTGAAGCTAAAGCTTTAAGAAAACTAAAACATCCTAAAAGATCTGAAAATTTGAGAAGTTATATTAGAAAATAGCGGATGATTGTCAAATAGTGTGTGTAGACACAAAATAAGCAATAATAATTATTATTATGAAGCTGATGCAAATGCAT
>CAKOJO010000027.1 GCA_934090595.1 uncultured Bacilli bacterium
ACTCACTTCGTTCGCCCTTGATTTTTAATTTATAAAATAGTTCTTTTTATGATGTCTCTGAAATGGGGTTCACATCATAAATTGATTCAATTTCTATTATAAAATTAAACTCTTAAAGTAATACCATCGCAAGAGTAAGTATTATCATTGATACAATTCCAATAGTAAGAACAACCTTAAGTGACCATTTAAACCAAGTAGAATACTCTACTCCTGCTAAAGCAAGACCACCCATTATAGCACCACAAGTTGGAGTAATCAAATTAACAAGTCCATTTGATGCCACAATAGTCATAAGAGTAGCCTCAACACTATAACCCAATGTATTAGCAAGAGAACCCATAATTGGAGTACTAAGTGTTGCAAGACCTGATGAAGATGGTACAAGTATTGATAATACAATATGAAGTAAATAACTAAGTGGTGCAAAAAGTCCTGCCGAAACATTCTTTAAAGCCTCAGCGGCATTATAAATAATGTAGTTATCCAAATGAGTAACACCCATGAGAATTGATACACCACGAGCAACTGCAATAATAAGTACTACACTCATCATATCAGCAGCACCAGAAACAAAAGTACTAGCAGTTTCTTTTTCACCTATTCTATTTACTATAGCAATAATAATAGTCATAATAAAGAACCACATTGAACTTTCATTAAAGTACCACTTACCAAGAGGTGCACCAGATAATATTCCAGTCTTACTAAATAATGTTATACCAAAATCTTCCCAAGGAATAAATCCTATAATCATCACTACAAAAGTAAGAGCAAAAAGTATTAATGTAAACTTTTGTTTTGAAGATAATTTTACTTCTTTCTTTTCCTTAGCAGTCTCTTCCTTACCATATCTTTCTTCCATTATCTTTTGTTCTTGTAATGACAAGAAAGTAGAACCTTTATCTCTTTTTACCTTCTTAGCATAATTCATAACAAACATAATTGATATGAAAAGTGATGCTAGCCACAAAAACACTCCGATTAATATAATAGCACCTTGATTAGCAACAATACCATTAGGTAACGAATCCACTGCTACTCCGACTGCAAATGGGTTAATAGTAGAACCAAGTACCCCAGATCCAGCACCAAGTAACACAATTGCTGAAGCAACAATAGTATCCATTCCCGCTACTACCATAGTGGCAGCAAGAAGTGCATAAAAACCAACTGTTTCTTCAAGCATTCCATATGTTGTTCCTCCAATAGAGAAAATAAACATAAGAATTGGAATAAGTAGAAGTTCCTTTCCTTTTAATTTTTTAACCAAAACCTTAATTCCAGTTTCTAAAGCACCAGTCTTTGCAACTATTGCTAAGAAACCTCCTAGTATAAAGATGAATATTCCAACTTCAATCGCATCTTTAAAACCTAGAACTGGCGACATTAACACATCTGATAATTTCGCTGGCACTACACCACTACCATTATTCAATACGTCTCCACTAAAAGTTGCAACAGGTAAAAAATGAGTTAATATCGCAAGAGCAATAATAAGAATAAATAAAATTGAAAAAGATGTAAGCATAAACTTTTTATTCTTCTCTTTTACTTTTTTCTTATTTGTCTTACTAGTATCACTAGCCATTTTTAATCCTCCTTTTATTTTTTATTTTATTAAAGTACCAGTCTTACCCTCTAAGGCATCTTTAGCACTTAATAACGAAGTTATAATTGCTTGTTTATTTGTTTCTTTAACAAAACTAATACAAGCCTCAATCTTAGGAAGCATACTACCTTTAGCAAATTCTCCATCATCTATATATTTTAAAGCATCATCTACATAAAGAGTATCAAGTCCTATTTCATTATCTTTATTATAATTTAAATAAACCTTTTCTACATTAGTTAAAATAAGTAACATATCAAAATCAATAAGCCTTGCAAGTAAACTACTAGATAAATCTTTATCTATAACAGCATCAACTCCAGTAAGCATTCCATTATCATCTATAACAGGAATACCCCCTCCACCAACTGCAATTACTATATTACCAGCATTAATCAAACTATTTATTGATTCCTTCTCTACTATATCAATAGGTTTAGGAGAAGCAACAACTCTTCTATAACCACGTCCTGCATCCTCTTTATAAATATAATTATTTTCTAAACTAAGTCTTTCACTCTCTTCCTTAGTATAAAAATTACCAATCGGTTTAGTAGGTTCTAAAAAAGCCTTATCATTCTTATCTACAATAACCTGTGTAATAACACTAACACAATTCTTATTAATAGATTTTTTCTTTAACTCATTAGTAATAGATTGCTGCAAATGATAACCAATATACCCTTCACTCATAGCATTACACTCTGCAAAAGGCATACTAAATTCTAAAGAATTATTATCAAAAGCTAAATTAATCATTCCTACCTGAGGTCCATTTCCATGAGTAATAACAACTTCATTACCCATTTCTACTAAAGAAACAATAATTGAAGACACCCTCTTAACAAGCTCTAACTGTTCACTTGGACTCTTCCCTAAAGCATTACCTCCAAGTGCAATAAGTATTTTACTCATCTTTCAAAGTCGCATACATAACTGCCTTAATAGTATGCATCCTATTCTCTGCCTCAAGAAAAACCTTTGAGTAAGAACTTTCAAACACTTCATCAGTAACTTCCATTTCACCAACACCAAACTTATCAAAAATATCCTTTCCAATCTTAGTATCAGTATTATGAAATGAAGGTAGGCAATGTAAAAATATCACATTAGAACTAACTTGCTTAATCTTTTCCATATTAACTTGATATGGCATCAAATCATTAATTCTTTCTATCCATAAAGAATCATCTTCACCCATTGACACCCATACATCAGTATACATAACATTACAATCTTTAACTCCGACAGAAACATCTTCAGTAAGTGTAATCTTGCAATTATTCTCTTTAGCAATTTCAGCGCATTTTAACACTAACTCTTCACTAGGAAAATATTTTTTAGGACAACATGCTGTATAATTAACACCAAGTTTAGCACAAATAACCATTAAAGAATTACCCATATTATACCTAGCATCACCAAAATAAGTAAAATTAAGTCCCTTTATATAACCAAAATGTTCTTTTATAGTAAGAAAATCTGCTAGTACTTGAGTAGGATGAGCCTCATTAGTAAGACCATTATAAACAGGAACACTTGAATACTTAGCAAGTTCTTCCACTATATCTTGACCAAAACCACGATACTCAATACCGTCATATATAGAAGACAATACTCTAGCAGTATCTGCAATTGTTTCTTTCTTGCCAATTTGTGAACCAGTTGGACCAAGATAAGTAGAACCCATTCCAAGATCACTACAAGCAACTTCAAAAGAACATCTAGTTCTAGTAGAATCTTTTTCAAATATTAATGCAATATTCTTTCCATTTAACTCTTTATGAAGCACACCACTTTTCTTCTTGTTTTTAAACTCAAGAGCAAGATCAATAAGATATAAAATCTCTTCAGTAGAATAATCAAGTATTTTTAAAAAATCTCTTCCTTTTAAATTCATCTTAATCCTCCCTAACAAGAGGCATACTCATACAACGAGGACCCCCTCTTCCACGAGAAAGCTCTGCACCATGCATTTCAAGTACTTTTAGACCATTATCTCTTAATACTTGATTAGTAATATTATTTCTATCATAAACAACTACTACTCCTGGTGCAATACAAAGCGTATTAGACCCATCATTCCATTGTTCTCTTTCTGCTGCAATAGGATCTCCACCAGCACATGGTATTAACGTAATATCTATCCCAAGATATTCTTCTAATATTTCTTCCAAAGACCCTTCTTTTAAAACAACATTAATTCTATCATCATTCTTAGTAATTTCATAAACACTCAAAGTATCCATAATACCAGGATGATATGTAAACTTATCATAATCTATTTGAGTAAACACTGTATCAAGATGCATAAATGCTCTAGAATTAGGAATATCAAAAGCAAGCACAGTATCAATCAAACAATCAGGATCACTAAATAAATTCTTACTCAATTCTTCAATAGCATTAGCACTAGTTCTTTGAGATATACCAATTGCTAAAGTATGAGAATTAAGATTCAAAACATCTCCACCCTCAATATGAAACTCATTATATCTATCATAATATTTATCAATTTTGTCCTTAAAATCTGGATGATAATTAAATATATACTCAGCATAAATAGTTTCCCTATTTCTAGTAACAGAATACATTCTATTTAAACTAACCCCATTACCAATACTAGCAAATGGATCCCTTGTAAAATACAAATTAGGCATTGGATCACATACAAATAAACTATCAGGTTCAATCATATCAACTAAAGAAGTACCAAGAACAGCTTCCTCTCTAACAATATCATCTATTTTAATACCTTCCATAGTCTTTAAAACAAGTTCCTTAGTATCAGAAATACCAAGTAAATACTCATAAACTAAACTACGATACTTCGGAGTCCTAACTCCTGCCTCATAAATAAACTGTCTAATAAAAGTTTCCTTAATATCAGAACTAATATTAAGTACATCAGTCATTAAATCTTCAAGATAAACTACTTCTACCCCATTATCTCTAAGTATACTAGCAAACTCATCATGTTCCTTTTGAGCAACTTCAAGATATGGAATATCATCAAACAAAAGTCTTTCCAATGTATCAGGTGTTAAATTAAGCAATTCCTTACCTGGTCTATGTAATAAGACTTTTTTAAGTGGTTTAATTTCACTCTTTACATTAATTGCATTCATAATTTCCTCCCTATTATTACAATAAAATTATATCAAACAAAACAATTATAGTAAAGAAAAAAAGATTAATTGACATCAATCTTATTAAAATATTTCTTACACTCCTCAGTAACAATTCTACCACGAGAAGTTCTTTTAATATAACCAATTTGTATTAAATAAGGTTCATACATATCTTCAATAGTAGAAACCTCCTCACCAATCGCTGTAGCTAAAGAATCAATTCCAACTGGACCACCATTAAACTTTTCAATTATAGTAATAAGAATCTCTTTATCAGTTTCATCAAGTCCCTTAGCATCTATCTTTAATCTATCAAGAGCTTTATTTGTAACATCAACATCAATATAATCCATACCATCAACTAAAGCAAAATCTCTGACCCTTTTAAATAAGTTATTAGCAATTCTTGGAGTACCTCTACTACGAGTCGCAAGAACATAAGCCGCATCATCAGTAATAACCATATCAAGTACTTCACTAGTTCTCTTAACAATATCAGTAAGTTCTTCAACCGAATAATATTGAAGTTTATTAACTATCCCAAATCTATCACGAAGCGGAGAAGTAAGATCTCCTGCACGAGTAGTCGCACCAACCAAAGTAAACGGAGGCAAATCAATCTTAATATTTCTAGTTTGTCCATCAGTACCAATAATTATATCAAGAGTAAAATCCTCCATCGCTGGATAAAGTATTTCCTCAATAAATCTAGGCATTCTATGTATTTCATCAATAAATAAAACATCCCCAGGTTCCAAAGTAGAAAGTATTGCTGCAAGGTCACCACTTTTCTCAATTGAAGGACCAGAAGCAGTCTTAATATTAACTCCCAACTCATTAGCAATAATATATGCCATAGTAGTCTTACCAAGCCCTGGAGGACCATATAAAAGCACATGATCAAGAGCTTCCCCTCTCATTTTAGCAGCCTCAATAAATACCTTCATATTTTCCTTTACTTCAGATTGACCAATATAATCATCAATAAGTTTAGGTCTTATACTCTTTTCAAAATCATCCATAAAACTACCTCCTTAACGTTTTAGCAACACCCTTTAGATCAACTTTTTTAACCTTTTCTAAATAACAACTTCCACAAAGAGGAATATACTCAATATTAAATGTTCCATCAATAACCACTTCCTCTCCATCAGTAACAAAACTATCGCCAACTTTTCTACCAACATACCTGGCAATCTTGCCACATGGACATAAAGTAGTAAGTTCCTCTAAAACATCGGCAATTTCAAGAAGTCTTTTACTACCCGCAAAAGATTCCATCTTAAAATTAATACGAAGTCCATAACATATTACAGGTATATCACAAGCTTTAGATATTAAAAATAACTCATCAACTTGATTAATAGATAAAAACTGTGCCTCATCCACTAAAATACAACTAATATCAGTAAGCTTATCCTTCAATATATCCAAAATATTATCAGAATACAAAACTAAATAATCAACCTTTCTTTCTAATCCCACTCTTGATGAAATACAATCTCCACCCTTATTATCAACCGCAGGTTTAATAACAAGAACCTTATAACCATTCTCCTCATAATTATGAGCAGTCCTTATCAAATCAATACTCTTACCAGAGTTCATAGTAGCATGTTTAAAATGCATCTTTGCCATAATATACCTCCTTATTTAAGCAATAACTTCAAAGCCTCTTTCACTTGTTCCTCAATACTCTTATCACCAGAAACTTTATTAATTATTCCCTTATAATCTTTTTCTTTATAACCAAGTCCTTTAAGTACTTCGATTAACTCTTCCTTAGTATCACAAACATCAGTGCTGTAGGCACCAAGTTTACCCTTTAAATCAAGTATTATTTGTTTAGCAACACGTTCACCAATCTTAGGAAACTTAGTCAAATATAAAACATTTTCCCTTTCAATTGCATCCACTATTCCATTAATACTACCAGTAGCAAACATAGGAAGAGCGATCTTTGGACCAACTCCCTTAACACTTATAAGCTTTAAAAAAAGTTCTCTTTCCAAATCTGATTTAAAACCAAATAAACTATGTTCATCCTCCTTAATTTGTTGATATAAAAATACTTTTATTTCTTCGCCAATCATAAAAGAATAAGGATTAGCAACATATATTTTATAACCAATATTATTAACTTCCAAAGTAATATAAACAGACTCTTGCAAAGTCACTTTACCAATCATATAAGAATACATAATATACCTCCCAAAACATTATAATAAAAATTAAACAAAACTACAACCTCATAGGATTAAAATCAATCTCTACTTTAACACTCTTATCATTAAAAT
This sequence comes from uncultured Bacilli bacterium, assembly GCA_934090595.1. GTDB lineage: Bacteria > Bacillota_I > Bacilli_A > RF39 > UBA660 > JAEDJI01. The sequence continues at coordinate 7,041 of CAKOJO010000027.1, forward strand.
AATGTTCATTAATTTTAACCAAATCAGAAACAATCTTACTCTTATCTTTATACTTAAGTATTATTTGAAAATGATACTTATTATTAACCTTAAACATATTACACATCGAAGGTCCAAGTACAATACAACCATTATTACTTTTCATAAAAGAACTAAGCTTAATACTAACTTTACTAGAAATATCATAATCATAAGAAATAACTCTAATCAAACATATATAAAAATACGGAGGATAACCAAGCTTATTTCTAATCTTCATCTCTTCATTATAAAAACCAATATAATCATTATTCTTAGTATACAAAATAGCATAATGATCAGGATTAAAAGTCTGAATCAAAACAAGACCATGCTTATCACCACGACCACTTCTTCCTGATACTTGATTCAAAAGCTCAAAAGTATTCTCACTACTCCTGTAATCAGGAAAATTAAGACTAATATCAGCATTAATAACTCCGACCAAAGTAACATTAGGAAAATCAAGACCCTTAGCAATCATCTGCGTACCAACCAAAATATTATAATCTCCTCTAGCAAACGACTCTATTATATTCTTATGAGAATTCTTTCCAGTAGTAGTATCAACATCCATTCTAACAATTTTAGCACCATTAATCAAAGGTTCAAGCTCCATAACAACCTTTTCAGTACCCATCCCCATATCTCTATATGGAATATGACAATTTAAACACTCATCACTCTTTTTCTCAGCATACCCACAATAATGACATCTAAGCATATTAGAACTTTTATGATAAGTTAAAGATATATCACAATTCGGACACTTTTTAACCTCACCACAACTAGGACAACTAACTATTGAAGAATAACCCCTCTTATTAAGAAAAAGTATTACCTGTTCATTCTTATCTATCCTAGATTGAATCTCAGAAATAAGCCTTTCTGAAAAATATCCATTAGACTTCTTAAACTCCTTATTCATATCAATAATATCAACAGTAGGCATATTCAAATTATATCTATTCTTTAAAGTAAGTAATTTATAAACACCCTTTTCTGCCCTAGCAAAACTTTCTAAAGAAGGAGTAGCAGATCCTAAAATCAAAGGACAGTTATGATACTTAGCTCTCCATTTAGCTATATCAATAGCACTATACCTAGGATTATTATCCTGTTTATAAGTACTAGAATGCTCCTCATCAACAATAATAACCCCAACTTTAGAAAGTGGTGCAAAAATAGCACTTCTAGCACCAATAACTATATTAACCTTTCCCTCACGAATCTTACGATACTCATCATACTTCTCTCCATCAGAAAGACCGCTATGTAAAACAGCAATATTAGAAAAACAAGAAGTAAATCTCTTAATAATCTGAGGAGTAAGAGATATCTCAGGAACAAGCACAATAGCACACTTACCCTCATCCAAAACACGTTCAATAAGCTTCATATAAACATTAGTCTTACCACTACCAGTAACACCATAAAGTAAATAAGTATTATAACTATCAAGTAAAACACCAGATAAAACCTCTCTTTGTTCATCATTCAAACTAAAAGAAACCTTATCCACATCATCATGAATCAATCTATAAACCTCACGTTCCTCAACTTCAAGAACCCCTTTATTAATAAGAGTCTTAACACTACTCGAAGAAACCATATCTAAATTCTTTTTAAGTACAATAGAATCTTTAAGCAATATATCAATAATCTTTTGTTGAACACTATTAAACTTATAACTAGATAAATCAACATCACTAAGTCTAATATATTTATCCTTCTTCAAAGAAACAGAACCCTTCTTCTTAGCCTTATAAGCAAGAGGCAACATACATTGATAAGCAGACATCAAACTACAAAGAGTCTCATCCTTTATATATTTACCAAGCAATAATAACTCTTCATTTAAAACAGGTTCATCGTCAATAACCCTAATAATAGACTTAAGATCCATATCAAAAGAATCAGAATAAACTTTAAGAACAAATCCCTCTAAAACTTGTTTACCAAAAGGAACCTCTACCCTTACACCGACCTTAACAGGACCATAAATCTTATAAGTAAAAGTCTTATCAATAAAAACATGAGAAAGTTCTACTAAAACATCCGCTACCATGATAACACCTCCAGTAATTTAAATATAGCAGAAATAAAAATCAAAGTCAAGGCAAAAAGTACATTTGTTTGTCTAAACAAAAAAGAAAAAAAATTATTTTAAACTTAAAACAATTTCATTTCTTTTTTCTTCATCAAGTGCCCTATAAGTAACACCACAAGCATCAAAAAGTCTTTTAGATGCAATAACCTCATCAGTAGCACTATACTTATCTGATAAATACACAACTTCCTTAATACCAGATTGAATTATCTCCTTAGCACACTCATTACAAGGAAATAAATCAACATAAATCTTAGCATTAACAAAATCTCTACGATTACCCCTGTAATTAAGAATAGCATTCCTTTCAGCATGAACTACATACAAATACTTAGTTTCAAGAGGATGCCCTTCCCTATCCCATGGAAAAATATCATCATTAAACCCATTCGGAGTACCATTATAACCAATCGATAATATTCTATTATCATCACTAACTATACAAGCACCAACTTGAGTCGAAGGATCCTTACTTCTTTTAGCACTAAGCTTAGCAACAGCCATAAAATAAGTATCCCAATCTAAATAATCTAATCTTTTATTAGACACAATATCACCTCAAATATATTTTATAAAATAATAAACAAAAAGTAAACAAAAATATTTTATCACAAAAAAATACCAACTCAGCACGAGTCGGTACTTCTTTTCAAATAATAACCACAACACAGAACAGAGATAGTACTAACAGCCAAATTAGCATATCTCTTTTTTAGTATATTCTTTTTTATATACTAAATGTGTTCCTTAGATAAATTATATCAATATTTTTATTAAAACACAATACTTTAAAAACAAATAAAATAAAACTACAATAATTCTAAATACTTATTTAACATTTCTATTTCCAATTCATTAACAAGTTTCACAAAATCTGTATAATCACCAGTAGTATGCGCCTTATCTAAAGCATTATAATATTTTAACCTCGTCTCTTTTTTAACAACTACTGGAAGATATCCATTATTCATTAAAGATAAATTCATAACAAGTCTCGAAGTTCTACCATTACCATCAACAAACGGATGAATTTTAACTAATTCTCCATGTAATAATGCAGCTCTAATAATTGGATGATACTTTTTCCAATCTTCATAATTAATAATTAGTTTTTGCATTAATTCAGGAATAATTAAATAATCTGGCGGAATATGAATAGCACCTTTTATTTTTACATTCTCATCTCTATATTTACCAGCATTATCATCAATTCCCTTCAAAACCAATTGATGAATATTTTTAATATTCCATTCAGTAATTGATTCTTTATCTTTAATAAGATCATCCAAAAATAAAATTGCTTGCTCATGATTAATAACTTCTAAATGTTCTTTTAAAGATTTTCCACCAATTGTAATACCTTCCAAAACAACTTGTGTTTCCCTTAAAGTTAATGTATTTCCTTCTATACCATTACTATTATAAGTCCACTCTAAATTAACAGATTCTTTTAAAGACTTTAGTGTTTCTTTTGATATAGGTCTTTTAGAATTCAATTCTTCATTTAATTTATCAACCTCATCAAAATATTTTTCTGGTAAATCAAATATAAAATTAGTATTATCTAATTTAACACTTCTTTTATCAGCAGGTTTATTAGCATTAATAGGAATATTCCAATTATTACCCACCTTAATAGCACCTTCAATTCTTCCATCTTGTAATAATTGTCTTATTCTTCTTTCACTAATATTCCATTTTGCAACAGCTTCTTTTGTAGTCATAAACTCCATAATTTACACCTCTTTTTACATTATACCGTTATCGGTAGTATTTGTCAATAATTTTTATACCGTTATCGGTATATTATTATAATATTACATGCTAAAACATTTATGCAATTTATTTTTAAAGTTCAAAAAATTAATATTTACTAAAACGCATTAAAAAAAGACTAAAATACCTATATTATAATAGTCAATTAGCCTTATATTTTTTCAATGAATAGTTAAATATCATTTTATTTTAATCCCATAACTTCTCAGGATACACTCCATCCTTTATCTTATTTTCTATTCCCTTTACTACATCATCTTTATCTTCTTTATAAGTAACACCATAAGTTCTTTCATCAGTTGAATAAACCTTTACTTTACAATCTCCTCTTTTAATACAATTAAAAACTACACTAGGTAAAAAGAACTCATCAGAAGATAAATCACTATTATCAAGAAAATCTTTAAAATCACTTACTATATAATTAATAAAATCCTTCTTAAAGCCAAACAAATTCATTGACACCAAAGTATCCTTATCAATAATAGAAACATCTCCAGTTATCATACTAGTCTTACGAATCTTATCATCCACTACCTCAATAACAGACTCATCAATACCCTTCAAGTATCCATCTTCTACTTTACAAACACCTCTTTTAACACTACCATTTAAAGTAATAGTATTACATACTTTGTAAGCAACCATTATATACTCATTATAAGAAGCATTATCAAGCGCCTCACTAAGTACCCTAAATGCATCATATCCATAAAAATCATCAGCATTTATAACAGCAAAATCACTATCAATCAAATCTCTAGCAGAATATATAGCATGAGCAGTACCAAGAGGCTTAACCCTATCACTAGGAATACTATATTCCTCTAAAACATCATCAAGTTTTTGAAAAGCATACTCTACTTTAATATATTTAGATACTCTATCTCCAATCTTTTCCTTAAATAACTCATAATTCTCTTCTTTTATTATGAACACTACTTTATCAAACCCTACTCTTTTAGCATCATAAATAGAATAATCAGTAATAAGTTCACCATTCGGACCAAAACTCTCTATTTGTTTTAATCCTCCATATCTTGACCCCATTCCTGCAGCCATAATAACAAGCGTTTTTTTCATTTAACTCACCTTCTTAATGCTCTTATGATTCTTAAGCAACTTTTTAATACCTATACCATTCTTAAATGCTACAGTTATTATTGTCTTAGAAACCTCAATAACAACACCTACACCATAAGTATCATGTTCTATCTTATCTCCATAAGTATACTCTTGATCACTATCATACATCTTGTTTTCTTTCTTAACAACCTTTACTTCTTCTTTATTATCAAGTTCTAATAAATCACTATCTATCTCATTAATAAATCTACTCTTAATACCAATTTGATCCATACCATATATTCTTCTTTGTTTTGCCCAAGTAATATAAAGCTTCTTTTTAGCACGAGTAACCGCTACATACATAAGCCTTCTTTCCTCTTCTTGTTCCTCTTTAGAAAAAGAATTCTTATGAGGAAATAACCCTTCCTCCATACCTACTAAAAAGACATAATCAAACTCTAATCCCTTAACAGAATGAACAGTCATTAAAGTAATTCTATTTGGATCATCCCTATATTCTTCAATATCACTAACAAGACTTACTTCAAGTAAAAAGTCCTCCAAAGATATTATACCACTTTGTTCTTCAAAAGTCTTAGTAACAGACTTAAACTCTTCTAAGTTTTCAAGCCTTATATCAGCTTCCAAAGAATTTTCTTCCTTTAAAGAAGCCCTAAGTCCACTCCTTTCTAAAACAAGTTCAACAAAATCAGTAAGAGAAAGTTCATCTTTTGATTTACTAAGCTCTAAAATCATATTCTTAAACTCTAATTCCTTTGAAGAACTAATTGCCTCAAACAAACTACAATTATTTAAACTAGCCTTTTCTTCCAAATTAGCAATACTCTTAAGTCCTATACCCCTTTTTGGAGTATTAATAATCCTAAGCAAACTAATATCATCATTATGATTATGAATAAGTCTAAGATAAGCAAGCAAGTCCTTTATTTCCTTTCTGCTATAGAAGTAAAAAGAACCCACTATTCTAAAAGGAAGATTAGCCTTCAACAACTCTGATTCAAATACACGAGATTGAGCATTAGTCCTATAAAGAATAACTATATCACTATAAGCAATATCATTCTTAACAAGCTCCTTTATCTTCCTAATACAATAAAATACTTCATCAGTCTCATCAAAAGCCTTATAAACAGTTATCTTATCACCAGTCTCATTATCACTCCATAAATTCTTATCCTTTCTTTTCTCATTATTCTTAATTATACAATTCGCAGCACTAAGTATATTTTTAGTAGATCTATAATTTTGCTCTAACATAATTGTCTTACATAAAGGATAATCCTTCTCAAAATTAAGTATATTTCTATAATCAGCATTTCTAAACGAATAAATAGATTGATCATTATCTCCAATTGCACATATATTCTTATACTTTGCACTTATCATCTTAGAAAGTATATATTGAGCCCTATTGGTATCTTGATACTCATCTATTAAAATATATTTATATTTTTCTTGATAATACTCTAAAACATCCTTATTCTCATTAAATAACTTAATAGGTAAAATAAGCAAATCATCAAAATCAACAGAATTATTCTTAAACAAAGTATCTTGATATTTTTTATATACTTTATATACAACATCATCCTCTTCAGAACAAACAAACTTCTTATATTCATCAGGCATAATAAACTCACTCTTATTACTAGAAATCTTATTCCTAATCATATAAGGACTAATTCTTTTAGGATCTATATTATAATCCTTCATTATCTTTTTAACCAAAGTAAGAGAATCATCACTATCAAGTATTACAAAATTCTTATCATACCCTAACCTCTCATAATTAGAACGAAGTATACGAACTCCAAAAGAATGAAAAGTACAAGCAAGTAAATTAGTATTAGGAATAAGTCTATTAATTCTTTCTTTCATCTCACTTGCAGCCTTATTAGTAAATGTTATAGCAAGTATTTCATCAGGTCTAACACCATACTCTTTTATTAAATAAGCAATTCTAGTAGTAAGGACCTTAGTCTTTCCAGATCCTGCTCCCGCAAGAATAAGAAGAGGCCCATCCTTATGCTTAACTGCCTCAATTTGCATCTCATTTAAATTATCTAGCATACTATCACCACAAACATTATACTATCTAAAAAAAAGAAAAGCAAATTATTCAATAAAAAAAGGTTGTATAATTTTTAGTGTGTGTAATGTGTAAAGCATTATATACACTTTTTTATAAAATAAAAGACATATAAACT
>CAKOJO010000028.1 GCA_934090595.1 uncultured Bacilli bacterium
ATAATAATAAAAAACCAAAAAATAGTTATAATATTTTTAATTTTATTTAAAAATAACGTAAAATACCGAAACTCAAAGATTAAAAAGACTTGTATAAAACTAATAAATGTAGTATATTATATATAAAGAAGCACGTTCCTTGAACGCCGACTTCTTGTTTTGACAAAAGTTGCGACGTTTCTCTACATCAGAGAGACGTCGCATTTATTTTAAATTACTTTAATAATAAATAAATAATCACAAGCAGTGCTAAAATTAGAAAATCTTTCTTACTCATAACTATCACCTCATTTCTTTTAAAAAGATAACGAAGTCGGCGCCCAAAGATACGTGCTGATACCACTATAAACTAAAGAAAAATGCTTGTCAAATGACCAATTTTAAGATTTGAAAGGGGAGATTACAAAAATAAGATTTGCCTTAGGGCAATTTTTATTTTTGAATAATAAAACTTGTATCAAAAGTCTTGTTTATATAAAAATGACAAAAATTACAGAAAATATTATCTTTTTAGTGTAAAGTAATTGTGAAAAAACTGCTAATAAGTTCATTGACAAGTACATTATTTTATTTTACAATATACCTGAATTTAAGAAAGGTATGTTTATGAACTATGATATAGGCAACAATACTATTTTAAATGCCTTCTGTATAAGAACAATATTTTTGTTACCAATTTTGTCGTAAAAATTATAAGATCGAAAAATTAAATTACTAATTGGATTTTTAACCTTTGTTATATATAAAATGGGGACTGATAATATGAAAACAATTTTTTTAATTAGACATGCTAATCAATATAAAGAAATAATATATGAAAAATCAAGACTTAATGATTATAATAAGAATCTATTAATTCCATTAAGTTGTGAAGGAGAGGAAAATGCTAAGTTAATGACGTATAAATATTTTTGTAATAATATTAATCACTTATACTCTTCAGAATACTCAAGAGCAATAAATACTGCTAAATATATATCAGAAAGTAATAATATACCAATTAATATTTGTTCGGATTTTAATGAAAGAAAATTAGGAAATACTAATGGTGTGAATGAGAATTTTTGGTTAGAACAATTGAAAAATGAGGATGTAAAAACAATTGATGGTGAATCACAAAAAGAGGTTAGAGATAGGATGCTAAATGGACTTTTAAAAGTTTTGGAAAATACTAATGATAATGAATCTGTTGTTATTGTATCTCATGCTACCGCTATAACATTTTTGTTAATGAATTGGTGTGATCTTATTAGTGCATCACTCGAAGGTAAAAGAAGACATTTGAAATATAAAAATAAAACTATTATGAATGGAACGTTTAAAACACCGGAAGTTTTTAAATTAACTTTCTTACCAAATAATCAGATAATTGATATAGAAAATATATTTCATATGGATTAGAAATAACTTTAAAGTGATTAAGTTTTTTTCTTTGTATCTAATAAAGTTTTAAATATTTTATAAAATTACTTGAATAAAAAAATAAAATTGTTATAATAGAGTGTAATGTTTGAAAGGGAGGGATTTTGATGGTTGAAACTTGTTTACCTGTACTAGTTTTAAGAAATATAATCTTATTCCCTCAGAGTGAAATTAGGATTGAATTAGAGAATGATAAGGATAAAGAACTTATTTCATTGGCAGAATCTTATTACAATAAACATATTTTAGTAGTTCATCCTAATGATATGTTTAGTGAAAATATTTCTGTTGATGATTATCCTAAGATTGGGGTTTTAGGTTATATAAATATGAAACTTGATTTACCTAATAATAAAACTAGGATTGTTATACGTGGACTTAACAGGGTACAAGTTAAAAATTATGAAAAATCTGACAGTTTTGTTACTTCAGTTATTGATGAAATTCATTATAAAAAGCTTGATAAGTATGAAGAAATTGCTTTTTCTAGGAGTCTTATTAAACAGGTTGAATATTATATAGAACAAAATCCTAATATGAGTAATAGTGTTTTATCTCAAATACTTGGTATTAATGATATAGATAAGATTACTGATGTACTTGTTATGTCTATACCTGGTACATATGAAAGAAAGTTAGAATACTTAAATGAAGTAGATCCTACGAATAGGGTCATGATGCTACTTGAAGATATTAATCAAGAGTTAAAGATTATTAAACTTGAACAAAGAATTGAAGAGAAAGTTAATACTAATATTGAGAAGTCACAAAGAGATTTTATATTACAAGAAAAGATTAAGGCTATTAAGGAAGAACTTGGTGTTTCTTATGATAAGGATACTGAGATAGATAGCATTAGAGCTAAAATGAATAGTATTTCTCTTCCTGATAAAGTTAGGGAAAGACTTGATATAGAAATATCTAGGTACGAGGCTACTTCAATGTCTTCTCCAGAAGTTGGTATGATTAAGACTTATATCGATACTATTTTGTCTTTACCATGGAATAAGAAGACTGTTGATAATAAAGATTTAAATAAGGCTATGAGTGTTTTAGATAGTAGTCATTTTGGACTTAATGAAGTAAAGATAAGAATTATTGAGTATTTAGCACTTCTTCAAATGAATAATAATACTAATAGTCCAATTATTTGTTTAGTGGGACCTCCAGGTGTTGGTAAGACTACTTTTGCTAAGAGTGTAGCAGATGCAATGAATAGATGTTTTACTAAAGTATCTGTCGGAGGAATAAATGATGAGTCAGATATAATTGGTCATAAAAGAGCATATATCGGTTCTTCTTGTGGTAAGATAATTCAAGGCATGAAAAAGGCCGGAAGTAGTAATCCAGTTTTTGTTATTGATGAAATAGATAAGATGACTAAGGATATAAAGGGAGACCCCGCTTCTACTTTGCTTGAGGTTTTAGATAAGGAACAAAATAAGAATTTTTGTGATAATTATATTGAAGAAGAGTTTGATTTATCTAATGTTATGTTTATTTGTACCGCTAATTATATTGATAGAATACCTCTTGAACTTCTTGATAGGTTAGAAATAATAGAAATGTCTAGTTATACTGAGTATGAAAAGCTTAATATATGTAAAAAGCATATAATTCCTAAAGGAATAAAAGAGTATAATTTAGAAGATGTTATGATAGAGTTTACTGATGATGCTATTCTTAAGATAATTAGAGACTATACTAAAGAAGCTGGAGTTCGTGAATTAGAAAGACTTATACTTTCTATACTTAGAAAAATTATAAAAGATATGATTATGTTAAATAACCAAAGTATAAATATTATTGATAATGGAATGGTAGTACATTATTTAGGAAAAGAAAAGTATTCTTATCATCAAAAAGATTCTAAAGCGTTAGTGGGAGTAGTTAATGGAATGAGTTATACTATTTTTGGAGGAGATATTCTAAAGATAGAAGTTAATTATTTTAAAGGACATGGTTCTGTCATTACCACTGGTCAACTTGGAGATGTTTTTATAGAAAGTGCTAAGATTGCCCTTAGTTACATTAAGAGTAATTATAAGTACTTTGGTGTTGATTATAGTGTTTTAGAAGAAAATGATATACATATTCATGTACCAGAGGGTGCAATTAGAAAGGATGGTCCTTCAGCAGGTACTGCTCTTACTACTGCTATTATTAGTGCTATTACAAAAAGAAAGATACCTTCTAATATTGCAATGACTGGTGAGATTACTTTACGTGGTGAAATACTTGCTATTGGAGGATTAAAAGAGAAGATAATTGGTGCTAAAAGAGCAGGAGTTACTAAGATTTATTTGCCTTCTTCTAATGAGAAGGATCTTGAAGAAATTGAAGATTATATAAAGGAAGGAATAAGGTTTATATTTGTTTCTAATTATAAAGAATTATATAAGGATTTGACTAGTACGAAGAAAGAATACTAGTTTTTTCTTTGATATTTATGAAATGTATGATATAATATATCATGCACTTAATTTATGTGCAATTCATATAATGATATAACGGAGGGATAATATGTTAAGTAATTTAAGTGAAAATTTTATAAATAATTTAGGAAAAGATTTTGAAGTTTTATATGAACAAGTTAAAGATATAGTACCTGATTTAAATAAATGGCAATTAAATAATGGGTATTTATTTGACGAGGAAAAGAATGTTAGAGTATTATTTACTGAAACAAAGAAGAATGGTGTTTTATGTAATAAAGTTAACTTAAAAGACCTTAGTAGTAAAGAAGAAATAAGCATGAGATTTTATGGTGATAAGTTCTTTTTTGAAAAGGAAAAGAATACTCCAGCTGAAGATAGTATAAAGACTTCTACATATTTATTTGATGAAAAAGATTACATCAAAAAGATATATTCTTTTGTATGCAATGAAGATTATATTACTTTAGGGGTATATTTTAATAAAAATAATTCTAAGATTAATGTTACTTTAGATAGTAATTTAGATAAGGAAAAATTAGAAGGCTTACTTAATAAGTATGATATCTTAAATATAAGAATGTGTGAAGGTCAAAAAGATATTGCACTTTTATTAGAAAGTATTTATTTTGGTAATTTTTATTATGAATATACTGATCGTGGTGTTGATAATAAAGATACTTATGTAATTAAAAAGAAAATTGATTAGTACTTGAAAAAGTACTTTTTTTGTTATATAATAGCTGAGAAATGAAATAATTGTTTGATACTTTATGTGATTGGAGGATGCAATAATGTACGAAGAAATAAAAAAATTAATTAGTAGCAAAAATAATAATTTAGATGATCAAACTTTGACATATTTTGCAAACTATTTTTATGTTTTAGTAAAAGATAATTTAATTCCTAATAGTATTGAATTGGAAAATTTAATAGATAATGCTATGCAATATGCAAGTAAAGTTTTGTTTTATGATGAAAATCATAGAGTATATTTAGAAAATGGACCTGATACCAAAGGTTTTAGAGATCCTGACACAAAAACAATATATATACGTGATAATTTAGAAGAACCACTTAGAGAAATTACAATTTATCACGAATTACATCATGCAGTTCAAACAAACCCATTAAATAATGAAGTTGGAATTAATCAAAATAGTAATATTGGAAGATTAATAATGGAAGCTCAAACACAATATTTTGCTGAAAAAGTTTATTCAGAAATTCATGAAGTATCTTTTGAAGAAAAGTTAATCCCATCTGATGATTTAAGAATGATTGATAACGGAACGATTGTGTCAAATTTGCATAATTATGAAATGTATGATGCTTTGTTAAGTAAACTAGCAATTATGTTAGATGTGTCAAAAGATTACTTTGTATCAATAAACTTTTTATATAATAATAACGATGGATTAAAAAAATTGGAAACGAAGTATAATGAAGCAAAAGAAAAGTATAAATTACCTTACGATTTTGAAAGACTATTATTTATATTAGATTATATTTATTGTGTTGATTTATTAGCATATAAAGATAATCCGGATAAACAAATTATTTTATCTGGAAAAGAGACAGAATTTGGTTATGAAATACATCCTGGAAAATGTTATAGATTATCATTACAATTTCAAAGAAATTATACGAACAGTTTTGATATAGATAATTTCTTAGCGCTAGTTGACGCTGGTGGTGATTTTAAAGAATTTGGAAGGTTTGTTGTTGATAATAAAAAAAGACAATTAGTATCGCAATTTATAGATACTTATAATTCACAAGAACAAGATGATTCACATAAGAAAAAATAAGCAAATTAATATATTAAAAACAAAAAAATATAACTTTTTGTTTTTTTTCATTAATCAATAATTATATTTATTAATACTATATTATAGAACTTAAATTAAAAAAATAGGGTGGTTATAATCCATTTAAGTTCCAGGAGGTATCTATGGATATACTAGTAACAAATAAATTAATAAATATATTATTAATAAGTACGGTGTTTTCAATAATTCAAATGACTTTTATTCAGAAATGTAAAAAGTTTAAATGTGTAAAAAAAGAATGTCATATCTTGATACTAAATATTGTGACGTCATTTATATTTGGTATACCATTTGCAATGTGGTTTTATGAGTTATCAATATATGACTCAATATGGGTTTCAATCTTCTCATTTATTGGAGCGCCGTCAATATACCAAACATTAAAGAAACAAAATATTATAAAGTATCAACCAGAATCTTTAAATAATACTATTTCAGTACCTAAAGAAAATGAAATAAAGAGAGACTAATTATTGCCTCTCTTTATTATTGAAAGTAAAAAGTTGATTAGTAGTACTATAAATATACAACCAAAAATATATGGAAACTTAAGTATTAATATTTGCATTTTATAATGGGTAAATATAAAAGTACTTAAAAACGATATTGCAATAGTTAATATAAAGATAAATATATTTATTTTATTTTTATCTTTTACTTTAAAAGTATCTTTGAAATAAATTTTTATAAAATATATCATAAAGCATATGCCAGAAAAGGAACTGATATAAAATGATGTAGCCATAATATTTTCTACTCTTTGTATAAAGTTAAATAAATTAATCTTTTTAAATAAATAGTATTCTGGATATATATAAATTGATGCTAATTCTATTCCATATACTCCGATTATAAAGAAGTAGAATACAAATACTATTAATGCTCCTGTTAGATAGGCTTGTATTATTCTTTTATTAAGTTTTTCTTTGTCTACTATATCTTTCTTTTTTAAACATAAAATAGATATAAACAAGAGAACAGAATAGGTTGGAATAGTAATTGCTAAACTAATAATTGTTTTATAGTCAGTACTTATAATAGGTAGTACATTATCAAGAGTAACCTCTGGTATTAACATAATAAATCCAAAGATTACAGATATCATTAAAAGAAAGTAAAGAATAAGTGATGCTCTACAAATAATTTCTTTTCCTTTACATACTGCTAAAGCGATTAAAGATGAATATATAAAAGCTACTACATAATATGAGTTTCTAACTAATAATTGATTGATTGTGAAATTAAGAATTGTATATGATAGAACAAATAATAAAAATAAAAATAGTAATATATATAGTACGTTTATTATACTTCCTAATATTTTGAAATTATCTTTATTATATACAAATATACTTTTATTATTTGATTTATTACCTAGATATATAATGATATAAAGAGGGATTAAACCAAGTACAAAACCAATTATTAAGACTAATAAAGAAGAAGTATTTCCTTTATTTAATATTATTTGTGTTGCAATCGTTGGAAAAGTAAGTATAAAAAGTGATACTAATACTGTAAATATTTCTCTAGTACTTATCTTATTCATTATGACCTCCATAATTTCCTGTATTGGAATTACCATATCTAAATAGTTTGGCATTTGTATTAACTATTATATTAGCACTTTCATATACATTAGAGTCTTTATATAAATCATATTTATTTGTATAGAATTTGTATATTTTGTTTTTAACTCCTAAAATATCAGTTTTACTCGTCTTTGAAAAGTTTATTAGACTATCTACATATTTTTTTAATTCAGTATTTAGAGAGTCTTCTAAAACTTTTAAGGTCTTATCATCTGTTATTTCTATATTATTGCCATCTACTAAGTAGGCATCAGTATTTATATTTATATAGATATTTAATTTATTGTCATTTACTTTTACTTTAAAATTGTTTTTTGGATTTATTAAAATAATTGATGCTTTATCATCTTTATATTTAGTATTTATGATTATGTCTTGGTAATTATTATTAATTATATTATAAGCAATTATTGCTTTATCGTCTAAAATATCTATTAGTTTATTGTTTTTGAAAACACTCATTCCTATTATTTTAGTATTTTTGAAGTCTTTATTAGGATTTTTTGATTCTTTTATGACTGGTACAATGGGATCTATTCCTTTTTTTAAATTATTAGCAACAAAGTCTTCCATACTAATTTCATTTATTCTACCATTTCTTTTGGTACTATTTTCGATTGTTGTAATTATATCCCTTGTTGGAAACGATTCTTTATTTTCATCATTGGTATCAAGAATATCATTTGCTTTATATTTGGTACTTATTAAAAGATATGTTTCAGATCTAGCTTCAGGACTTCTCATAAAGTAATCAAATGTTTTTTCAATATCGTATTCTACCATTCCTTTTCCTATAACCATTAATTCTAGATGACCCAAGTAAACCGTATTAGGATATTTTAATGATATATTTCTAATTGCGGTTGGAATTGAGTCTCCTTTACCTACATACATTAAAGTGTTTTCATCAATGTTACTTGATCTATTGTTCTCAGTATTTAAATCCATTATCTGAAGAGTGATTGTATATATGCCGTCTTCATAGTCAATCCCTACTGAATTAGCTATTGCTAAGTCATTTATTTCACTGTATGTGCATCCAGTGCATAGAAATATTAGTAATATAGTTAGTGTTATAATCTTTTTCAATTTATCACCTCATCTTTTGATAGAATAGGATCTTGTTTTAATTCGCTTACTTTTGGTACGATAAACGAATCTTTAATTTTACTCTTACCAAGTGGGGCAACTGGATATAAGTATGGTTTTCCAAATGACTTTAAACTACTTATTATGATTATAAATAAGAAAGATGCAAAAACTAAGCCTACTATTCCTAAGAAAGATGCAAATATTAAGAATATTATTTTCCATAATCTTATAGCATTAACCATTGCAACGTTAGAAAACATTAAACTACATATTGAAGAAATTGCAATAATAATAACCATAATTGGAGAGACAATTCCTGCACTTACGGCAGCATCTCCTAAAACAATTGCACCAAGTATACTTATAGCATTACCAGATACTGATGGCATTCTTAAATCACTTTCTCTTAATATTTCAAAAATGATTATCATACCAAGAGCTTCGATAAAAGTAGGGAAGGGAACACCATTTCTTTGGGCAGCAAAATTAATTATTAAAGTTATCGGTATAGTTTCGTGATTAAAAGTAGTAATAGCAATATAAAAAGCAGGTAAAATTATTGCAATATAAAAAGCAAGTAATCTTATAAGCCTTGTAAATGTAACATTCTTCGGAGATTGATAATAATCCTCTGGAGAATGAAATAAATCTACAAAGAAAGTTGGTATTATAATAGCAAATGGAGAGTTTTCTACAAGTAAACACACTTTTCCTTCGAGAAGAGACATACATATTAAGTCTGGTCTTTCAGATGTTTCAGCAAGAGGAAAGACATTGTTACTAGATATAATAGATTGAGATATAAAAGAAGAATCAAGTACATAGTCTAAGTCCAAACTATCTATCTTTTTAATTATTTCATCTACTAAAGAATTTTCTACTATATCATCTAAATACATAATATTAACTTTAGTCTTAGACTTCTTACCAACTTTTTTTTCAATCATAGTAAGTGATTCATCTTTAATTCTTTTTCTAATAAGTCCAATATTAGTCATATAATCTTCATTTAAAGAATCCTTTGGACCATTTATTGTCTGTTCAATTGTAGGTTCGCTAATTGATCTAGAAAGATTCTTTTTAGTGTCTACTGCCACTATATCATTACTATAACAAACTATACAAAAACCATTTTCTAAATAGTTATAAACATCATCAATGCTTTTAATATCAATAGTATTAGAATTAGTAATAACATCTTTAATAGATTTAAAATCCTTATCTAGTACAACATTTTTTAATATAGTTTCATTAATTATATTAGAATCACATAAAGAATCAATATATATTAAATGAATATTATTAAAATCATTAAACTTAACATCAAAAGAATTGTTATATTTATTTTTTATTTTATTTTTAATATTACTATAATTCATACAATCACCCAATCTAACTATATTATTAACAAATATATTGATTTTTATAAGTTTAATATGATAAAATATACATATATTAAGGAGGATTGAAAATGAAAAAAAGTTTAAAAATTATTATACCAATAGTAATTGTAATAGTAATTGCGTTGGTCGCAGGTTTCTTTATATTTAATGGAAACGATGCAAAGAAGTTTGACAAAGAATATTCAGTTGGAGAAGATAATCCATTTGTTTATAGAGATGCTAAAGAAGTAGTGGATATCTTAAAAAATGGTACAGGTGTTGTATATATGGGATTTCCTGAATGCCCTTGGTGTCAAGCATATGTTAAGATGCTAAATGAAACTGCTAAGGAAAAAGGAATGGAAAAGATCTATTATTTAAATATTAAAAATGATAGAGAAAAAAATACTAAAGAGTATCAAGAAATAGTAGAGTTATTAAGAGGTAAGCTTGCTTATACAGATGAAGGTAAGGAAAAAGTTTATGTTCCATATGTTGCTTTTGTAGTTAATGGAAAGGTAATTGATCATGATAGTGAAACATCTGATATAAAAGAGGATATTACACCAGAACAATATTGGAATAGAGAACAAAAAGAAAGATTACAAGTTAAGCTTGGTACTTTAATGGAATTAGTAAATAAAGGTTCTATTTGTACTGACTGTAATAAGTAAGAGGATTTATGGAAGAAAAAAAATCAAGAATTGGAGCAGGAGTACTTGGTATTCTTCTGGGAGGATTTGGAGTACATAACTTTTATTTAGGATATAAGGGTAAAGCAATTGCTCAACTTTTAATTACTTGTTTATCATTTGGATTCTTATACTTTGTATCAAGTACTTGGGGTTTAATCGAAGGTATCCTTATACTTGTTGGTACAATAGATAAAGATGCAAATGGTAATCCATTAGGAGACTAATTTAGTCTTCTTTTTTTGTATATATAATCATCGAAGAAAAACAATATATTTGTTCTTCACCACATATTTGTACTGCTACTTGGTATTTAATATCTATTACCTCAATATCATCATTTAAGAAATTATTCATTTCTTCTTCTAAATCTTTTTCACTTTCTAAATCAAATAGTTTAACACGCATATTAATCACCTAATATAATATAACAAAACAAAAAATAGAAATATGTAGAATAAAGTGTAAATATTTGTAAATGTTTGTAAAACGAACAAATTTGTTGAATATTAATAGTTTAAAAACAATATAAATATCAAAATTAAAAATTCACTTAAGACAATTTTAAAAATTGAAGCATTTTTTATTATCAATACTTGTAAATGGTCGTTTTACAAGTATTTTTTATTGTTTTATAGTGAACGTGAAGGGAGGTGATTTTATGTTAAACCAAGTAATTTTAGTAGGTAGACTAGTAAAAACACCAGAGGTTTTAGAAAATGAAAATGGCACTAAAAGAAGTATAATAACACTTGCAGTACCAAGAAACTTCAAAAACATTCATGGTGAGTACGAAACAGACTTTATTGATTGTGTTCTTTGGCAAGGAGTAGCGGAAAATACTAAAGAATATTGTACAAAAGGTGATATACTTGGAGTAAGAGGAAGAATTCAAACATCAGTATATGAAAAAAATGATTCAAAAGTATACAAAAAAGAAGTAATCGCAGAAAAAGTCAGTTTCTTATCTAGCAAATCAAAAGAAGGCAATGAATAATTGTCTTTTTTTGTCATAAAAAAACAAATTAACTTTCGGTTAATATCGACATTTTATAAAGTATATTTCCTTATAATGTAAGCATGAGGTGAAAATATGATTCTTGGAGACAGAATAAAAATATGTAGAAAAGCAAAGAATATGACTCAAGAAGAATTAGGACAACTAATCGATGTTTCGAAAGTTAGTATTTGTCAATGGGAAAAGGGTATGAAAACACCGAGTACTAAAAACTTAATTGAGCTAACCAAAATATTTGATGTAGAATTAAGTTATCTAATTGGTAATGATACTTATGTAGTTGCAGAGCAAGATGATAAGTATAGTATGTATATGGCAAAAGAAGAAATTCAAATTTTAAGAGAAATTAAAAAACACGATAAGTTATATAAAGATTTTTTGGATAATCCTTCAAGAGTAATAGAAAGAATTGAAAAGAAATTATATTGATTTAAATAATAGTAAAAGACTTGAAAACAGTCTTTTTTTATTGTATCCTTATACTAAGGAGGATAATATTATGAATAAAAAAGGTTTTACACTAGTAGAACTATTAGCAATAATAGTGATACTAGGAATACTTGCATCTATTTCAACCGCAGTAGTAGGTAATTATGTGAAAAAATCAAAACAAGATGCAACCAGAGTAACTGCTCAAAACATGATAAATACAGTTCTAGGAGACTTAGAAATAAATGATGAAATAACTACAAAAACATATGACTTTTTAGGAGTAGACTCTAATCTATTAGAAAAGAAATTAAAAACAAGTGCTTGGGACAATGATATAATGGAAGCAAAAGTAATCTATAATAATGGTAGAATTGGAGTATGCATAAGAGACTCAAAGAATAATGGTATAAAAGGTACTGCAGACCAAGTCAAAGAACAATCTAAAGACTTACAATATAAAGATATAGATTGTACTAGTATACCATTAGATGATAATACAAATCCAAGCAATCCATCAAATCCATCAAATCCAAGCAATCCAACAGAACCAGAAAAATCAAAAACAGCAGTTACAGGAGTAGCTTCTGAAGTATTACCAACATTAGTGGGAGTAACTGAAAGTGGTATAGAAAAAGTTACTCATACAATTGATAGTACTCTACAAGTTAGTAGTAGTTTTGCAACAGAATATAGATATCGTGGAGGAAGTGTTGCAAACTATGTTACATTCAATAATGAAACATGGAGAATAATCGGAGTAATGCCAACTGATAATGGGAATGGTGTTGTTGAAAACAGAGTAAAACTAATAACAAATGAATCAGTGGCAGATAAAGCATGGGATACAAACAATTCAAATAATTGGGTAAATGCAACACTAAATACATATTTGAACGGTGATTATTATAGTTCGTTAACATCAACAGCAAAAAATATGATAGGAACTGTTAAGTATTATCTTGGTGGATATAAAAACTCAACTATATCAACTGATGAAATGTGGCAATATGAAAGGAAGAGTAGCGGTAGTGCTTATTACAGAGGATCAAACCCAATAGCACAAAGTGATACGTCTAAAAAAATAGCAGTAATGTATGCGAGTGATTATGGATATGCGGCATCAAAAAGTTGTAAACAAAAATTATATAATTATAGTAGCGATACTTCTTGTATTAACACTAATAATTGGCTAGATAAAAGGAAAAGAGAGTGGCTACTAGCACAAGGTTCATCAGATAGTCGCTATGCATTTTATACTGTTTCTTCTGGATATGTTGATTACCAAAATTACCTATATTCTGATTGCTATACAAGGCCAACATTGTATTTGGTATCTAGTGTCAAAATAACAAGTGGTGATGGTACTTCAAGTAATCCATATAAATTGTCACTTTAATATAAGCATCGTTTTGATGCTTTTTTTTGTAAATATTGTTTACTTTGTATATTAAAATGTTTATAATATATAACTGGTGAGTGAAAATGATAAAAAAAACTAATACTTATGTATTAAATGGAAAAGAACTATCTAAAAAAGATTTAAAAAACTATTTAGTATTTGAACCAAATATGATCGAAGAAAATATTAAGAAAGTATTAAAATATGACAAAATAGAAAAAGCATTAGAAAATGAATGTTTTTATGATTTAGGTAATGCAATTATAGTTAATACCAAAGATGGTTATTGTTTATATGATTTAAACGGTAAAAAATCATCTGATTATTATAATATACCAAGTGTAATAAGAAATGCATTTATGCCTCACATGCTTGGATTAATTGCTAATGGAATGAGTCTTTTTGAGGGTGAAAATGAATTAATAACAACTGATTCAAACTATGAAAAAGTAAAGAAGAATAATAAAGTTGGCTTTTTTAAAAATAATAAAAAAGTAATATCTCCATTATATGACGATGGACATTTTATAAATGGTACTTTTGTAATAAAAAATGGTCTTGATATATATATGTTTGATGAAGATGGAAAGAATCTTATATTAGATAATAAGATAAGTGAAATATGCTCTAATATATCTAAGTACTTTAATCTAGACTTAAAAGGTAATGATTTAGAAACACTATATAAACTATTATCAATGAAAATAATAAGTAAAAAAGAATTTTTATATGACTTAGAAAATAATAAAATAGTTATTGCTGATAAGGTAATAAAGAAATATAAACTATCTACTGATAAAATAGAAATAATAATAGATCGTACTAATAAAAAAGTAAAAACTAGAAAAAAAGGTGAGTTCTCAAAGTAAAAACACGCGTTAAACTCAACTGATTCAAGTCTCAAAGTAAAAACACGAAAAAAAGTGTA
>CAKOJO010000029.1 GCA_934090595.1 uncultured Bacilli bacterium
TGCATTTGCATCAGCTTCATAATAATAATTATTATTGCTTATTTTGTGTCTACACACACTATTTGACAATCATCCGAAATTTTTAATTACGAAACACCTATCATATAAGGATTATCCAAAGTTCCAGTACCAGAAACATACTTAACACCATTATCTAAATAGAAAACAGGTCTAGATGAATAACCAGTAACACTATACCTAAATGCATCTAACGTTCCAGTTGATGTAATACCATTCGCATAATAATGCGAGCATCCATTACAATAAACTGAAATAGTCCATTCAACTGCACTAACACTTGTATCATTATTACTTTGATGTAACCAAGACTTTAACAACGGATAAGATGTATTTCTCCATGCAGTAGTTTTTATTCCAACGCTACCAAGAGATAACCCAATATCTGAATCATACATTAGTCCAATTTTACTACTAGAAGTATTTGATTTCAATTCCTTTTCATAAGCAGCTTCAAATGTACTACTATAACTCATTACTACAGCATAATTCCAATCAAGAATAGATGAATACCAAGAAGTATCCGTACTTAAATAAGGATAAGAAGAAGTATTTGTTAAAAAATGCGGACCATTTACTCTAGTTCTTATTAAACTAACATCCCAACTAGCAGTACTATTTGTAGAATACCATAAACTAATATTTTTCAATTGCTTATACTTAATAAGTTTTACATGATTAACACTATTTGAATCCTTAAAGACCCCTATAATTCTATACATATATCTATCAGGATTATTAATACAATCACTCTTGTTATCAGTACCAAAACAAACATAATTATCTGGACTTAAACCAGTATATCTATAACCATCATTTGTAAGGCCAGATTGCCATACCATTCTTTTTAAAATAATATGTTCTGCCAAATTCTCCTCATTAACAACAGTAATAGTTTTATTAAGTACATCCTTAGTATAAGGACTAATAGTCTTAACACTTAACCCAATACTTTCTTGCTCATTAAACGAAGCACCCTCTCTTAAAGCAAGTTTAAGAGTATAATTTTTTGTAGTCTTTGTTCCACCTGCAATTGTAATATTCATTTTATTATCATCAGATATTTTATCATTTACAACTAAACCAAATACAGAAGAATCAATACTAACTTCAAAAACAGTATCTAAATCAGTCTCATTTGAAGAAACATAATTATTAAGTACAAGATCAATAATCAATGACTGATCATCTTCTTTTACATACTTATCATACGAAACATCAGCAGAGTTATACATCTTATCACTAGTTATTTGAGTACTCTTTGAAACATCAAACTTATACCTAGCACCAGTATATGAAGTTGAAACAGATAAAAATAATACAACTACAATAATAATTAAAAGCTTTTTATTCATCAAAACATCTCCTTACAACTCACTTTGTTCTACATTTGCTTCTATTTTAACATAATCACTAATATTTTGATAAATATGTGATTTATCACTTTCATTCCATATAATTTCTAAAACATAATTATCAGTAACTTTAGAACCCGCTACTAACTGAAATTTGTCACTCCTATTATCAGTAAGAAGTAACTCTTCTCTCTGATCATCCTCAACTCTATAAAGTTTAAACTCTAAAGGTAAATTATCAACATTAACAAATAAAGAATAATAAAGTGCAATATCATTAACTAAATCATCATTAAAATTAGTAACCTGAAAAGGAATTTCAATATTTTTAACTGGACTAATCTTATCACTAACATCAGTAATAGAAAGATTTAAGATAGGTTTAGCAATATACATTTTATTACTAAGTTCAATGTTTTCATTATATCTAGAAATACTCGGAGACATAAAAAACACTAAAAAAAGCATGAAATATATAATTAAAAAATACAAATATTTTTTCTTTAGCACATTATCCCTCCTAACTATTTTTTACTAGGTATTAAAGCAGTTACAATAAAACCAAATATAAATAAAACTATCCAGAACAACGGTTTAGACGTATATCTAACAATACAACTAGTATTTAAAATCAAAACAACTTTTCCAACAACATCACTAACATGAATCGGATCATCTAAAGCATTATTATAATCACCTTTTGTTACCACATTAAGATCATTAATTTCAACAACTCTATGAGTTATATAATTATTATCACTTTTATATGTTACTATATCATTAACAAAATAATTATCTTGTTCCTTAATTAATATTATATCCCCAACCTTAATAGTGGGTTGCATACTTCCAGAAATAACTGTAAACATCTGATAACCAAAAAATGAAATATGTAAGATATTTAATAATTTTATAATTAAAATAAGTATAACTAAAATATAAAAGAAAATACTAAATATTTTTTTAAACATCATTTAACCTCATAAATTCATTAATTCAGTTACATTTGTATCATACTGAGTACCAACAATTTCAATAGGCACCACCAATTCACTAACATTCATTCCAACATAAGTATCATTATCAACATCATCAATTACATACAGCCATTTCCAATATATATTAATATCAATACCATCTATATCATTATGTTTAAGTGTACCCTCTATACCATTACTACTAAGTTCTTTAGTCATCTCTTTATCAGTATAAAACTTCAAATTATTTGGTGCATTTACAATCTCATTAATTTTAACACTAAACTTAACACCAGTCTCAGTATTAGCATTATTTAATTTAAGGTTAATTACACCACTAGTTCCTGGAGCAATTTTACCATTAGAAAGAGTCGATTCATCATATGTATCATTAATATTTATATTTATAACAGTATCTTTATTATCACCAAGAAATGTCCACTTTGCAACATTTAAAAAGCCATAATTTGAAACATTATCAGTATAACTTGCATAAGTCAAAGTATTACCAAAAACTACAATACCAATAACTATAAACAAAACAACCATTAATAATCTTTTAACCCTCATTTCTCCATCACCACCTTATTTTTGTTTAAAATAAACTTATCTAAAACAAAGAATAATAAGAAGAAAATAATTATCAAAAACTTATATTTTAAAAACAAAGTAATAATTAAAAATTTATAAACATACTTCCCAACAACATCCTCAACAGATATCATTTCATCGCATGCACCATTAGCATCACCCTTTGTTACTATTCCATCATCCGATAGAAAGACAATTCTATGAGTAACATAAGTATCATCAACTTTATAAGTAATGATATCTCCAACTTTATAATTATCATCACTTTTTACAACGATTAAATCATTAATATGTAATTCACTTTCCATACTAGATGAAGCAACCTGAAAGAAATAATACTTATCAAAAAATGAAATAACATCCTTATTAGTAAACCTCTGATACCCAACTATACAAATATATATAATCAATACAATGCATATAAAATAAAAAGTAAAATCAACTATTTTCTTTAAAAAATTAATCATTTATTTGTTCTGCCTTTATATTAATTTTCAACTTATAATTAGCAACACCACTACTACCAATTGACGTATCATTTGAACTATCAAACCATTTCCATTCAAGATAGTACGTATTGCCATTACCACTAAATAAATTAACATCATTTTGATTTAAACTTGTATAATCAGACCAGTCACTAACAATATAATTATTACCATTTAACAAACGATATTTCATATTAATACCATAATCATTTGTCTCTTCAAAAAGCATAGTATACTTAATATCAAACCTAGTTTTATTACTAACAACAAATTTATATTTTCCAGTAATTCCCGGTGCAATAATATTAGAATTTTTATAAGTAGAATTCTCAAATATTTTTAAATCGTTATCAGAACGCCAAGAAATATTATCATCATAAATCTCTATCGCATCACTATACTCTGTTTTTGAATTATTATTGCCAGTATTATCATTATTATCAAAGTTATTTATTTTACTATTTTCATACTTACTAACAGATGTGCTTGTTTTATTACCACTGACATTATCATCAGAACTAATATTACTATCAGTATCTTGTTTATCATTACACTTACAATTATAATCACATTTTATTTCAAAAACATTAACAACATCTTCACGTACATCTTTAGTAAAAAAGCCTTTAAAACATATAAACAATAATAACAATAAAATTATAACTATTAAAATCACAATTGTAATCTTATATTTTTTATTACTCATAAATTCACCTCTTATTGTTCCACTAAAGACTACAAAACTATAATCTTTAGTGGAAGAATAATCTTCCAACCATTAAGCAATATGTTGTTTAACAACTACATTAACAGGAATTTCTAATGTTCCAGTATTAATTCCAGTTGCAGTATCTTTAGTATTATTAGCTTCATCATTAGCCCATTCTACTTCAATAGTAACATTTGCTTTAGTACCAGCAGTAACTTCTGTTAAAGATAAACTACCAGTATATGCTCCATTAGAACTAGTTAAAGCATTATCACCAACTTTTACTGATTTAATTGCTAAACCAGCATCAGTTAAATTAGAAGCATCAATTGAGATAGAATAATCAATAGCAACTTCTGATCCAGTTGGGTCAATAGTAAGGTTTCCAACAGCAGTACTTCCAGGTGCAACTTTTCCAGAAACTACATTAGCATTAGCAGTAACAGTAAATGGAACTTTAACAGAATCAGATAATTCATCAGTACCATCAGTAACTTTAACTGCCCATTTTGCAACACTAACTTCACCTTTTCCAGAAACTTCAGTCACATAACGTGCAAAAGTGAAACCACCAAAACTTAACAATAATGCCACAACTAATAATAATGTTACTAAATTTCTTTTTTTCATGAATACTCCTCCTCACATCATATTAGTAGAATACAAACTACCCTACTATAATGAATTATATCATATATTGTCGAAAAATGAAACAAAAAATAAATCAGTTACCAATAAAAACAAAAAATAAACAATAAAAACAAAAAAAGAGTCATAAAACTCTTACATTTACAAGTGGCGTCCCCGATTGGATTTGAACCAACGACCTATTGCTTAGGAGGCGTATAGTCTTACCTCTTTAGGACACCACTATTTAACTATATTATATCTTGATTTTCCTTTATTTCAAAGGGTTTTCTTGATATTTGTTTATCTTTTAATTGAACTTTGTTTTTTAGTTGGTGCCGAAAAATGGTGCCATCTCAATTTTTTAGGTGCCAATTTTAAGCATTTTTTAGTATATCATCAAAAGCCAACGCACTATCTTTTTTGCTTGTATCAAAAGTATGTGTGTATATTTCCATAGTGATACTTGTATCGGCGTGTCCTAGTCTTTGACTTACAGCCTTTGGGTTAATACCTTTATTTATCAAGATACTAGCCGAAGTATGTCTTAATTCGTGAAAACATATAGGGGCTAGGTTATATTTTTTTACTATCTTTCTCATTATATGGTCGCAAGTGCTAGGGTGCATATAGTTACCATCTTTAGATGTAAATATTCTATCGGTGCCTTGCCACTTTTTACCTACCCACTTAATATAGTTATCTTGCCACTCTTTATATTCTTTTAATAAGTTGATAGTTGATTTACTCAACATTATCTCTCTTTTTGAGTTCTCTGTTTTAGTTGTTGCCTCATCTACTACACCTCTAATAACTTTTAAAGACTTATCTATTTTCATCATTTGAGTATCAAAGTTTATATCACTCCACCTTAAAGCACATATCTCACTTCTTCTTGCTCCACTATCAAGGGCTAGAATAATCAAGGTTTTATATTTAATGTTTTCATACTCTAGATAAGACAATAGAGTATCTACTTGCTCCAAGTCATAGTAGTTTCGTTCTTTCTTTTCTCTTTTTGGTTTATTTGCTTTTAAGTTAGGGTTTCTATCTAATAACTCCCACTTTATGGCTTGATTAAACATAACATTGATAAGTTTATAGTAGTTATACATTGAGTGATAACCTAATTGTTGCTTATTTTTTCCTACCTTCAATTGTTGATACATATTATCTAGTATAAGTGGTGTAATATCATTAAGCCTTTTCTTTCCAAGTATTGGTAGTATTCTTTTAAGTGATTTTTCGTATCCATCTTTTGTTACAAGCCCTATATTATCACAATACTTTGATAAAAATATTTTGCTATACTCATCAAAAGTAATATCACTTATATTGTTAGTTTTTCCTATATGGTAGTATTGACTTTTAAGTTCAGTTTCCCTTTTGATAGCCTCTTCTTTAGTTCCACTAAATCTCTCAATTTTCCTTTTTCGGTTTCCTAAAATATCATAACCAAGTTCAATAGTTATCTTATATTTATTATTTGATAATCTTGTTATACCCATAATTTTATTTGCTCCTTTCGTTGGGTATAAGGGTTAAATTATCTATATATATTATAGCATATTTTCCCTTATTTTCCTAGTAAAACAGGATATTTTTACCCTCTTTTTGTTCTAATTCTTCAACCCATAAATTTATCTTTTTAAGGTCAAATTTATATCTATTACCAATTCTAAAATGTGGTATTCTTTTACTTCTTACTAACTTTCTAATCTCTGGAATAGATATTTTTAAATAATTTGATAATTCTTTTATATTGCATACTTCTTTAGTCATTTTTTAAAACCTCCTTTATTTGTGGCACAAAAGCCTAGTATTTGTTCGAACAACTAAAGAATACCAAGGTTAGAAAAATAAATCTCATACGATTTTTGCTACCAAGTGTTAAGTTTTTTCAAAATAAAAACCCTTTATTTATAAGGGTTAGCGACAGTTTTTCAACCGATTTTTTGAGTGAAAAATCAAAAATTAGTGGTATTTTAACTACTTAAAAACTTTGCTATGATGAAATCACAAAGGCAAGGAACCAACCTTTGAAAAAAATGAAAGGATGATATAATATGAATGAAAATGTAGAAAAAGATATTCGTGATATGTTAGCAGTAAAACACGACATAATTGAATTACTAATTAGAAAGGAAACCGAAGATAAAATAACTCATGAAGAAGTAGAAAACTTTATTTTCTTTATAAATGTTATGCTAAAAAGGAATAAGTCAAAGAATAGTATTGAGGGAAGAATAACAGGCTTACAAAATGTTATTAAAGATTGTTATTACAATAAATTTAAACAAATTAACGATAATTATGTTAAAAACAATTAAGTTAATAACTAAAATATTATGAAGTTATAACTCATATATAACTAAAGAAAAACGATTGTTTAACTGATTTAAAAGCATTTTTTAACTATATAAGTAGTAAAAAGTGCTTTTTTTTGCTATTCAATAGCAGACAAGAGGTCTAAATAACTGATATAATATATATAACCGAGGTGAAATCTATGGGTAAAAGACACAATACTTTAAATGATACTATCTTTAGAAATAGTAAATATATAGAGGTAATCAATAAGCAAGTTGGGTGCAAGGATTTTAAAAACTTTTGCCAAGATGAGGATAACAAAGATTTTAAAGGTCAATATGATTTTATGTTAGATACCTTTAAAACTCTTATACTCCTTAATAATTGTTTTTATAGTGATAGCAACTTATCTATTGCCGATAAAGTGGCTAATGCTTTAGATATTATGGAGGCATATCTTTATATTGATACTGATAAGAAAAAATATGGTGTTAGATTTATTCAAAGTATTATTGAGAAACATATCACCTACCTATATAGAAGAATAAATGAGTGGTATAACATTTTAGAACCTCTAACTACCAAAGATATAACTACTACTAATTGGGTAAAAGTGGTTATGGAAGAAATAGAAAAAGAAATGACTAGACTTGAAAAAATTGATTTTGACAATATGATTAGAGATGACATTGACTATCAAAAGAATAAAGATAGTAATTACAAAATATATATAAGTAAATTTGATACTTTATATACAAATAATGAGGCATTTTTAGAGGCATATAGAAATGATTTTAAAGAGTTATATGGAATTGACTTAACTGATGATGAATTAAGCACAATGGCTAATTTTTATATACTATTAGCAAAGGTTAATAATGGAGTTGTAAATGTTATATCTAATACCGAAGTAAAAGACTATGGCTTGAGTGAAAAATCAACTCCAAATGACTATTACAATGCTTATTTAGATACACTTCATATTAAGCCTAAAAATAGAGATAAATTAGAGGCTCAACAATTTATGTTATTCTTTTTATTAAACTACGGACAATATTTAAAACCTAAAGGCTATACAATAAATGATGTTATCAACAATTATGATAGTTTTCACTTTTTAATTGTTATGGAAAAATATTTAAAAGATGATACTTTCAAGCCTAGCAATGATATTGCTAATGGTCTTTATAAAAACTTAAAATGTATATATGAGTTAATGAATAAAAAAGTGTCTAATTCTGATGAAGTAATGAAAAACTATAAAAAGGCTTATGAAGAAATAGCCAAGGTTATAAATAGACATATAGATTATTTTATAAGGTTAAGTTAGGTGGTGTAAAAATGGAAAAATTTAATGCTATAAAAATGCTTGAAGAAGAACAAAAAGACAATGAGTTGTTTTATAGAAATTTAGGCAAAGAACACCACCAAAAACAACTTACAAAATTTGTAAATAAATATATATTCCCTCAACTCGTAAAACTTAATAACGAAGGTAAAATAACCTATAATCTCAATGCTGATGATAAAGATATATTTTTTAAATCTAAACAATTAGAGATATATGTATATCAAGTGGTTGAGGAATTGGCTTTACAAAATGATGACTTAAATATTTTAAATACTGATGATAAAAAACTAATCAAGGCAGTTATAACAGATGTTATTGATTTTGTTCTTAATACTTACGAGCAATATATAGTTGATTATGATAATCAATAATACGCCATATTAGCCGATTTTAGTTGTATTGCTTATAATTATTTAGTATGAGAGATAGTTCTATAAATGGGTTAAAATTGGCTATATGAGGCAATTAAAAAGTGATGATAGTTATTTACTTTCATCACTATTTTTTGTATCTTCTTCTTTAAATAATTCGGCTATATCTATATCAAGAACAAGTGCTAATCTCCATAAAGTGCCAAGTGAAAATGTTTGGTGGTTTTTACTTTCTATATTAGATATAAATTGAGTTGAATAACTCATCTTTTGGGCTAATTGTTCTTGTGTTAGCCCTTTTAGTTGTCGTTGCTTTTTAATGTTTTTAGATACTATTTCATATACATAGTTTTCATCATTTCTATTAAACAATTATACCACCACCATATCTATATATAATTTTCTCATTTATTTAATTAAATATGCTTACTCTATTCGTGTAAGTTATGGTATAATAGTATTGTAAGAAAGGAGTATGTTGTATATGAATATTTTAATCGTAGGTCTTTTATTAGTAGTTTTGCTTGTAGTTCTTCTAATAAAAAGAAAAAACAAATAGGAGTGTGATTTTATGACTTTAATTAAGTGTGCCGAATGTGGCAAAGAAATAAGTAATAAGGCAACTACTTGTCCTAATTGTGGTTGCCCTATTGAAAAAGAAAAGAAAAAAGTTAGAATTGTTAAAATCGGAAAATATGCCTTAAGATGTGCTGTATTTATAGATAATCAATCAATCGGTCAAGTTGGTGTTGGTAGTAAAAAATCTATTGAGTTAATGTTGCCAATAGGAACTCATTATATTAGCACTATAACGCAAGTTAAAAATCAAGACACTCTCATAGGAACTGATGGAACAAATATAATGACAACCTCTATAACAGCATCAACATCTCAAGAGCAAGATGGAAAACAATTTGAAATTAATGAAAGTGATGAGTTAATAGAAATTGAAATTTTAACAAAAGCAAGTTTTACTGGTTCAACAGGTAGATGCGTTGTTGGTAATATAAATAAATATGATAAGACAAACATATCGGCTAAAAATGAGGAATTAAAAAAGATTAGTAAAAATCAACAAGTAAGAAAACAAGCAACTAATATGATTTTGGATATTGTTATTGCTATAATTTTATTCCTTATAGTAAATATTTTCTCTAAAATAATAATTAAAAATATTATAGTTAGTTTATTGTTGGGACTTGTTGTTGCTGGTATTTATCTATTTAGACAATTAAAAAATAAGTTATGAAAGAAGTTTGGTTTTAATGCCAATATTTATAGTTGTGATTATAGGAGCAATAATTTTATATCTATATTATAATAGAAAAAGCGAAAAAGCAAAAAAAGAACAAGAAGAAAAAATGATTAATGAAAAACAACACTCTTATGAAGAATATTCTAAAAAATATGATAAAGTATTGAACAATATATAACAGGTGGTGATGGCGGTGGTTCTTCAATAAAAGGAGCAGTTATTGGTGGCTTAGTTGTTGGAAATGTAGGTGCTGTTGTTGGCAGTAGAAAAAAAGTAAATGAAGTTAAAACAACTTATAAAACAATAGATGATAGAAAAATAACTCTTACTTTTAAAGATGATACTTATATATATTTAGACTATCGTATTTACGATATATTACTTGAGGTTATACCCAAAAAAGACTATGAAAATTATATAACTAATTTAAAATCAAAAGAAAAAAATAGTATATAGGCAATTTGTTTATATGCTTTTTTATTACACAAAACTACACAAAATTGTATTTTTTTCTTGGACTACTACTATATATATGAGGAGGTAGATATATGGAATTGATACCCTTAAATAAGGCTTGTAAGATTATTGGTGTATCCTATAAAACTCTTTATAGTTGGGTTAGTAATAATGAGGTATCCTACACTAAAATTGGGAATAGATACTATTTTACACAAGAGCAATTAAATGCCCTTGTTTTTGTTTTTACAAAAGACTATACACAAGCCACTAAATAATATTAAAATCTAATTGTAAAAAAGTTATGAGGACATACCATAGCCTTTTAAACACTAGTTAAAGCCTATTTTAAAATGCTTTATGTAATAGAGTATATATATTATATATTATATAACCTTACCTTATGAATACACCTATTAGTAGAGTTAAAGGGTTAAAAATTTAGTTTATATTTTATATAAGAAAAGAATAAGAAGAAAGATAAGCATTTAAGCCTTTATTTATAAGGATTTTAGTAAAAAATAGATACCAATATATTGGTATGTGTTATACCAACTAATTGGGCTATATAAAGGCTATAATTAAGCCAAAATTGGTATGTATCATAATGAGGAGGTATTATGGAACAACTTAAGAGAAAAGAAGTTAAACAAGATGAGATAGTATGTGCCTATATGAATACCGAAACAGGAGAAATTGACTACTCTTTACGAGAGGGAGATAGTATTAGAGTTGATACACGAGAGCAAAAAGAACATAGAGCCAATCATAAAGTTATTAAGAAAAATAATACTTTTGTTAAGGTATATAAAGATACTATCAGCATATTAGCAAATGAGGACTTAACGAAAAGTGAGTATAAGATTATTTTAGTGGCACTTGCCTATCTTGATAAAACAAGTGGAATACTAACTGAAGATGGTGTCAATATAGGTAAAAATAGATTTATAGAGTTAGTTGGTATATCTCATAATACTTTTACCGAGGGAATAAATAATCTTATCAAATTAAAAATTATGGCAAAAACAAAAGTAGGAAAAGCAAATGTATATATGATGAACCCTTTTATTTTTCAAAATGGAACATATATAAATGCTACCCTTTATAAACTATTTAAAAAAAGTAAATGGAATACACAAAATGATTAAGAACATAAATAATATATGTTCTTTTTTTGTCGTTTAATTTTGGGGCAACCCGTTGCTATAAGAAAGTGATTATGAACTACTACAAAAGCCACCCCGACCCATAATCACAAGGAGGAAATATTGACACAAAGATTTTTAACACTAACCGAGGTAAGTGATAGCCTACATACTTCAGTTAGTTATATAAGAAACTTAATAGAAAATGGAAAAGTTAAGGCTATTAAATCATCAAAAAATTACTTGATTAGTGAGTTTGAATACTTAAAACTAATTGAGGTTATGGAGGTTAAACAAGATGAAAAATAATAAGATAGATATTGAGTTAGATATAGAGGACTTATTAGGACTAACAGAGCCAAAGAAAGGTACTCTTGAATATGATTTAAACTTTATTATTGATAATGGTATAGATGAGTATATCAAACAACAAGAAGAAGAAAAAGCCAAAGACAAAGAGTTTGTAGAATTATTTAAGCGAAACTATAATGAGATAGTTAAGTTTATTGAAATTGATGGTCGTATAGCAGTTAATTGTTTTACTTGTATCAAAGGTATGGACTTATCTAAAAAATATGGTAAGCCTAAAAAATAGTAAAATAGTTATGTAATAATTTTATTACTAGAAAGGTTTTACTTATGAAATTATATGTTAATATGCCAACTACTGATGAGGGTAAAAAAATGTTAAATGAGGCTATGGCTAAAGTTCAAGCAACTTTAGTGTTAAAGGCTATTGATGATTTAAACATATCTAGCCAAAGTAAGAAAAAAGTTTTACAAGGTATTCTTAAAGAGTTGGAAAAACAAATAAAAGAAAAAGAGATAAGTAGTTAATTGATAACTTGCTTATCTCTCTAATTTTTTTTGCCACTTAAGAAAGTTCTTACTATCATTGTTTGAGTTGGATTTAATTGTTGTAATTTTGTTCTAAACTTGTCTAATAACTCTTGCTTTTGTTTTTCAAACATTTTTCTTTCTCTTTTGCTTAAACTTTCACTATTTAATAATTGTTGTAAAGTAAGCATTTGAAAAAGTGTTTCTTTCATATCATCAGTTATTACAAACTCTAAATCTTTGATAGATTCTAATCTTTTATCAATGGGCTTATTTATATCTTTAAAACTCATTTTTGCTCCTTTTTCTTTACATTTTCAAGGTTTTAGTGCCATAACTAATATATCCACCTTAATTATACCCTTTATTTACCGATAATTTAACCCTTTTTAAGTGGTGCCTAGATTAGTGCCATACTGAATATTACTTTATATCAATTTATGATAGTTTATAACACTTTTTTAGTTATACAAAAAAGCCTTGAAACCCTTTAATTTCAAGACTTTTATAATCAAAATATGGCGTCCTTGAGAGGATTTGAACCTCCGACTTTCCCTTTAGGAGAGGGATACTCTATCCAACTGAGTTACAAGGACAGATTTGCCTTATATTATAAGGCTTTTAACTAATTTTCTTCTCATTGCCACTTACTTAGGAGGCAATTGCTCTATCCAGCTGAGCTACGAGGACAAAAAAGATTTATCTAAAGAAGCAAAAACTTATAACCAAACATAAAAATGAATACTTAGCAAAATAATATCTACAAGACATAACCTCATATATCGCAGAAGCATCATCAATAATATCCACAATAACACTTTCTAAATACTTAGGAACTTTTCCTCCAACAGGAAACATATGAGAACATATAATATTCTTTTCCATATCATTTAAACTAACTAAATTACTAGCATTAATAATAGCCCTTTCATAATGATGAGTAAGTCTATACAACTTACTATTAGAACTAAACTCTTCATTAAAAAAATAATCATGAAGAAGACCCGCTCTACTAGCACTAACATAATCTAAACCAAGTCTTTTACATACTTTATAAGCCCTATAAGAAACCCTAATAGAATGATCAAGCCTACTACCATGATGATGTACTTCATCATCAAGCTTCTTAAAAGATTCATTATCTAAAATATCACTAACTATATCCAAATACTCTTTATTCATAAATCAACCCACCAAAAAAATTATAACACAAAATAAAAAACCCTACAAGGGTTATTAAACATAATGGTCGGAGAGACAGGATTTGAACCTGCAACCCCTTGGTCCCAAACCAAGTGCTCTACCAAGTTGAGCCACTCTC
>CAKOJO010000030.1 GCA_934090595.1 uncultured Bacilli bacterium
TTTTGTTTCAAACAAAGTTCACCTTTGTTTGTTATCTATATTATAAATCGTATACATTTTAACTAATGTTTAACACACTTTACGTCAAATTACTTTATTTTTTTTAAATAAAACCATTTACACCCTTCAGCACAATAGTTTTTTATATAATCATCTAACTTAGAAAAATCATTTATTTCTTTAAATTTTTTATTGTTCTTATCACAGAAACCTTTTAGTCTTAACTTACCATATGCAATATCAAAGAATATATAGTCATACGATATAAAGTAATCAGTAATAAGTTCTTTAACCAAATCATAATCAAATATTTTTCCATCATCATGT
Organism: uncultured Bacilli bacterium; assembly: GCA_934090595.1. Taxonomy (GTDB): domain Bacteria; phylum Bacillota_I; class Bacilli_A; order RF39; family UBA660; genus JAEDJI01. The sequence goes on from CAKOJO010000030.1 coordinate 328, forward strand.
TCTAAACTATATTTTATATTATTAAATTCATATATCATGTTACCACCAACTTAATTATACAAGAAATTATTCGATTGGTAAAGTAAAAATACTAGAATTCTTACTCATACTTCCACCATAATACTCTGGTATTTTACCATTTATTATTTTATAAGAGATTGGGACTTCATTTTCTATTGTTATTGTATCACTAATAACAGGAAGTATTACTCTTACATCTACTTGTAGTAAAATATATATTTCAACCATGCAATTGTTTACTCCATATTCTTTTATTCTAATTTCAACATTAGAATAAACTGCATTAGTTAGACTCAATCTAACTGGTATATTTGGACCAATATTACTAATTAAGGGATTATTAAATATAGAAAAAAATGGTATATAAAAAGTTTTCTTTTCATTAGTAAGTTCTGTTATTTCTTCTTGAACAGATGATGAGACTTTATCAAGAAACAAGTTTACTTTGTAAGTATTATAGTCTATCATTTCTATTTCATCATTACTATTTTTAGTCACATAGAAAAGATCATCTTTTAAATAATCAAATGTATCTTGCTTTATAGAGTTATTTATTCTTAAATTAACCATTTCTAGCGCTTCACTTTTCGCATATTCCATGTATGAAAACGAAATATTACTTATTAATTTTCCTATTAAAATTACAATAAAAAATATAAGTATTAATAATATAATTACTTTTAGTTTTTTATGATTAATAGTTTTCTTTTCATTATTCTTAAGACACATTCTCATATTAAAATATATTTAAATAAAATAAAAAAAGCACTATATAATATTAAAGTACTTTAGTATTATATAAGCTGATACTCCAAGTAGGATTAAGACAAATATTATTATAAATAGTAGTTTTTTAGATATTACCTCATCTATTTCAATAGTATCAGTCATTTCATTTACTGTATCAGTTTCTTCTTTTTTGTCTTCTTGTTCTTCTTTTTCTTCATCTTTTTCAACTTTAGGTACTACTTCAGTAACAGTTTTATCTAAGATATCTTTACTTATATCTTCGTTTAGATTAACTGTATCTTCTTTTAAATTAAGTAAATCATCACTACTACTTAAATCTTCTTTTTCATACAGTATATTTTCTTTCTTTTTAGTAGTTTTTTCTTTTTCATATATGGTATCAATTAACTCATGCAAGTTTTCTTTTGAGTATTCTTTATTTGTAACTTCATCTAAATCTAGTTTAGTCAAAATATTATATTCAGTATTTATCATTCTTTTCTTTGAAGAATCACTATCAAATAGTTTGTTTTCTTTTGCAAGTTTTAATATTTCATTAATATCATAAACTCTATCTTCTTTATTTTCTAGTGTATTATCAATGTACTCTCTACTCTTCTTTTCATTAGGCATGAAGTAATTTAACTCTCTTTGTTTTTTGTATTCTTCACGGGCACCAGTTTTTTTATTACTTGATAAATCTATTACATTATTAACATCTATATCTACATAATCGATATTCATATCTGATACTTCATCATATAATCTTTTGTTTTTTTCACTTCTTAGACTTGAAGTATTTTCATCGTATTTATCCATTCTAGTTTTCATTTATACATCACCTATTATCTAAAGTATAGCATAAATCATTTAAAAAGAAAATAATTGTTTTTATATTTTTTTTATTATATAATATTTACGGAGGTAATTTTATGAAAGCTCGTGTAATAGAAAGCACTTGTATTGGTTGCGGTGCTTGTCAAGCATTAGTACCTGATGAATTTGAAATTAATGATTTAGGTATTGCAGTGGCAACAAATGAAGAAGTAAAAGAAGAAAACAAAGAAGCTGTAATCGATGCAAAAGAAAATTGTCCAGTTGGAGCAATATTTGTTGATGAAGAATAAAAGATACGAAGAAAATCGTATCTTTTATTATGTTTAATTTAATTCTTTTATAACAGGAAAATAGTCTTTACCATTGCTTTTTATACCTTTTATTTTAGAATTAGTATATCCAAGTAAATATTTTTTATTATTAAAGTTATAGATTTTATTATATGATTCATTATTGCTATAAGAAAATTCTTCTTCTTTTATTACTTCGTAGTTTTTATTATAAGTTACTATAACACCATCAGTAACAATATTTTTCCCCTTTATTCCGGTTACTCCGACTACCGTAATGTTGTCTTTATCTATTAATAAATCATTAAATACAGTAAAGTTACTTCCTTTGTAAGTTACTTCTTTTACTTTTTTACCATCATTATTTACAATTACTAATGATGATCTATAATAATCTAGTTTATTTTTACTATCTAGTTTTGTACCAGTAAGTATGTAGTTATTATCTATTTTATCAATACTTGTAAATCCTAATGTATCTGTGTATGAATAATGATAATGCCATTTTTCTTTTAGATTTTCATCGTATTTCATTAATACTCCGACCGAATCATTAATACTACCCACTACTGCATAACCATCTGTATCCACTAAAATGTCTGTAAATATTCCTTTGTATGGACCTTTATAGTTTGCTCTTGATATTTCTTTTCCATTTTTATCGAACTTGACTACTATTGCTCCACCAGTATTATGATTTCCAATTACATCTTTTTCATATAAGCTTTTTCCTACTACGATAAAGTTACCATCTGATAGTGCTTTTACTTTAGTGAATTCTGTATTTCCTAGTATTTTAAAATTCTTTCTAAATACTTGTTTATAGTTTTTGTCATATTTAACAATTAGTCCTTCACTACCATTATTTTCATTATGATATTTTGTCATTTCAATAGCACCGACTGCTATAAAACCATCATCAACACTTACTATATCATTGTAATATGAACTGTATCCTGTATCTAACATAATTTCTTTTTTTACTCTAAAGTCCATATTATAAACATTTAATAATGCTTTTGAATAGTCTTGTTTTTTATGACTTTTTCCATGTTTAAAATCTGAATTACCTACTCCAACAAAACCTTTATCAGTGGATACCAATCCATTTATAAAAGTATAATATGTATTATTTTTATCTTGCTTATAAGATAATGCTCCCATATATATTAGTTCTCCAATTAGAACGATTAATAGAACCAATATTATTATTTTAATTATTTTGGTCTTACTATTACTATTTTTTTTATTTTCTTTTTTACTTCTTTTCATATTATGTCCTCCAAGAATAATTTTATCACATCAGAAAATGTTCTTCAACAAAAAGCAAGAAAAAACTATCCATAGGGATAGTCTAAATTAGCATTTATAATTATTTCATATAATAAACTTCTAGTTTACCATCATTGTGTAATAGTTTTACTACCACATTTGAAGGATAACCCATATCCTTTTTATAAGTAAGTTTTACATTTACACTATATGCTTCATCATCTTTTATTTTTTTATATTGATATTTTTCAGTCTTAATACTATCAACGTACGATGAATCTACTACTGGTAATTGTTGTGTTCTATCTTTATATAGATTGTGTTCAATATATTTATATACTGTTTCTGATGCTTCAAGGACAAAATTTTCTTTGTATGGACTATAAATAAATTGTACTCCTCCGATATCATTTTTAGATACTTTATTATCTAAATTATAAAAGTCTACTACCGTCATTTGAGCAACTAATTTAGCATATTCTTCATAGTCTACTTCATCTTTGTTTAAAACTTTTTGAAGTTCTTTAAATAAATCCTTATATACTTTTGGAGCATCTTCTTCTAAAGTATAACCATATTTATCAATTTTATCTACTACAACAGTACCTCCGATTGCATCTTTATTTTTACTTACTGCTTTATATCCAAAGTATCCTCCGACTGATAATAAGACTACAAGTAATAATATTATAATGATTAAAGTAATTTTTTTCTTTTTCATATTATTTCTCCTTTATATATTCACTATCTGATAATACTTTTTCAAAATAATTATAAACTATTATATCATTAGATATTTCAAGTATTTGATCAGCCTTTTGCTTATTTTTCTTTATATAGTCTTCACTAAGAGGGGTGTTTTTTAATAATTTATATTGTCCTTTGTTATTATTATAATAAACATAGTTAGTTAAGAAGTTACCATTAGGGAACACTACTAAATTATCCTTTTTATCCATAACATCTGTTCCTAAAGCATATTTATTATAGACTCCAAGCATATTACCAAGAGTAACTGATACATCATACATTCCCATAGCAGTATCTACTTTTTTAGCATAGTTAGTTTTAAATCCTTCATCTTTACTCCATATTATAAGAGGAGTACTTCGATTAAGTTCTTGCCAGTAGTAATCTAATTCTTTGTAGTTTTTGTCATTTGAATCTAAGACATCATCTGTTTCGTAGTCATAGTTGTAATATCTATTCCACATTGAAGTAGATATTCTAGCATCATGATCTCCATATATAACAATTACAGTATTATCTAAAAGATTGTTTTCTTCAAGTAGTGATATTAAGTATCCTATTTGAGCATCTGCATAATGAGCAGAAACAAAATAATCTCCTAGTTTAGTATTTTCCATATATGGATATTTTTTACCATTCACAGTCATAGTAAGATCTAATTTTTCGAATAATTCATTATATGAGAATGGTGTATGATTACTTAGTGTTATCATTGTACCATAGTATAATTTATGTTCTTTATTAATTTTTTTTATATACTCTACTGATTGTCTCATGAAAGATCTATCTGAAAGACCAAATCCAATATCTTCGTCATCTACATATGATTTTTTTTCATAAAACTTTTCATATCCAAGGTTTTTATGCATTATATTTCTATTCCAGAAATCTCCAGTATTAGCATGCATGCTAAATGTATAATATCCTTTTTCTTTTAGTAATTTATACATAGAAACATATTCTTTATCAGAATAGTTTATAAATACTGAACCACTTTTAACAGGAAGAAGAGACGTTGCCATAGTAAACTCTGTATCACTACTAGTTCCAAAACTTACTTGAGGATGAAAATTACTAAAGTAAATTCCTTCTTGTGTTAATTTATTTAGATTTGGAGTAATTTCAGTACCATTAATTTTCATATTAATAAGGACGTTTTGCATACTTTCAGAGTGGATTGCAATGACATTTTTGCCTTTTAATACATTAGTATATTCATTTTTATAGTTTTGTTTATCACTACGATCACTATAAAACTCATTAACTTCTTTATATACCCTATCCGAACCAAATAGTGTTGCCATTTTAGGTTCAATGCTTTTTACAACATCATTTACTTGATATAAGTATACTCCGAATTTATTAACTAAGTATTCTCTATTCCATTGGGTATAAAACCTTCCATAGTCTACTCCTTTTAAGGTAGTAAGAAGTAGACCCAAGAATACTAAAGACCAAATATACATAAATCTAAGACTTTTGTTTTTAGAAAATCTTTTAGCTTTTAAAAACTCTTTGTGTTTCTTTTGTCTTCGATCGAATAGATACATACATACAGGAAACCATAAAGGTATTAAGTATTTGATTTCAATTAGATTACCTACTACATTAGAATCTCCAGTTTCATGATTGGTTAATGCAAATGATATGAATGTAATTGATATAAAAGAACTATAGTAGTGATAATAGACTATATTACAAATACAAATTAAAGTAGTAAGAATAGTCATTGTATAAAGATAAACATTACGCCATTTTTTCTTAAACAAAAAGTAAAATGATGCAAAAAATATAGTAATAAAAAGATCTGCAAATATTGGAGATATACTAAGTATATTACCAGTAGTAAATACTCTTAGTATAATACCATTTAATAAACAACCAAGTATATAGATAAATACTAGTTTATTTTCATTAAAGAATGAATATGATTGTTTTATAAAACCACTTATTTTCTTTACAAAAGGACTATTTTTAAGATCATTTAATTTCTTTCTCATTATTATTACACTCCTTATTTTGATACCTATTCACATTTATAGCCATACCCATTACAAAGATGTATGCTAATAAATAAATCCAAATAAGTAAGATAAGTATATTAGCAAAGTTTCCATATAACTCATCATATCTTGCTATATTAGTAATATAAAATGCAAATAATTCTGTTGATGCTATGAAACCAATAGTAGTAAATATTGAACCAAGTGTAGTATGTTTACTTTTTACTGAAGTATCTGGCCCAAGAGTATATAGAAGTTTAACACTTATATATATTATTAAGAATGAACCAAGTAATTTCATGACACTTATAACTCCATAGTATTCTTTAATTAAATATGTTATAGAAAAGTATTCCATAATATTTTTTAGAATAATATTGCCTAAAAGAGGAATCGTTATTATAAATAATAGTAGTACGACAAGTATCATTGTCATCACACATGCTTTTATTTTCAATCTTATAAAGTTAGGTTGTTCTAAACCATATATAGCATTTGAAGCAATCACAATAGCACTTGGTCCATTTGATCCCAGTATTATGTAACATCCAATAATGAATGCTACATTACCTACTGAAGTACTATCTACTAATTTTATAATAATATTTGATAAGGCATCAGGTATTATACCACTTAGAGCATTAGCTAAATCAAAGTTACTAAATAGTATTGATGCAACAAGAGAAATAATTGCAATAATTGGTATTATTGACATCAATATATAAAATGCTAATTGCCCTGGTAAAATGCGAAGCTCTGGAGTTCTTAAAGCATCTAAAAAGTTTTGATATATTCTTTTTACCTCACCCTTCATTACTTATTCTCCTGCTTATCCTTTCTCATTGCAATACTTGCTTCATTTATAGCATCATCAATTGTTTTTATTTCATCTTCGATCATACTATAACCAGTAGCAACACCAAAGCCATGTGGTAATTTGTCAAATTCTTTTGTTAATTTATTTATGTATGTATTAATTTGTTTTTCGTTATAACCAATTAAATAAACCAAAAACTCGTTACCATCTGACCTTATTATTTCACTTTTTTCTAATTGAGTATTAATAAGAATAGCTGCTGCTCTTTTAATTAGTTTATTTCCTTCTTCATGACCATAATTATCATTTACATATTTTAAGTTATTTAAGTCTAACATTATAATAGTACGTGGATAAATCTTAGTTTCATCCCAACTATCTATATTGGCATTAAGATAATTTCTATTTTTTAAAGAAGTAAGCATATCATTATATTTAAGAATATTTTCCTTTTTTGTTTTCTTTAACTTAGTATTTATTTTACTAATCATAACAATTAATATTATTAAAACAACAGGAATAAGTACAATTGATAATAATAGAATGTATAGGCTATTAAAACTTTTAGCATTACTAGAATTATCTACGATTGACTTCATGCCTAAGCTTTTTATATTATCATTATCTGCATAACTTGTAATAAAGTTTAGAAGTGAATATAAAACTGCTTCATTATTTGAAACATAAAAACCATTTCCAGATAGGTATAAATCTTTAAATATTAGATTATAGTCTGATAAATCATCTCTATTATTTAAATAATCAACTTCATCCATTAAAAGAATACCATCATTATACTCACTAATCTTTTTAATAGAACTTATGTTAGCATTATAATTATTGTTTATATAATTATATAGATTGTCATTTCCATAAATATATATTTTTTGGTTCATTAAGCCATCTTTACTATTTAGATTGATGTAATCTTTACTTAATGCCACAAGTGATGACGATGAAATATTGGTATAAGAAGCATTTTCATCTTTATATTCAAAATCTATAAAAGCAAGATCTACTTTATTAGATTTCATATCATTTAATAATTCTTCTTTAGTATCATATTTAACATATGAAAAATCAATATTATTCATATTTTTTAAAGTATTTATATATTGACCAGCAACTGAGTAGATTTCTTTATTATTAATTAAATTATAAGCACTAGTTTTAACATATCCATACTTATAAGTTTTACTAGATAACGATACTTTATCTACATCAGATACATTCATGATTTCAGTATAAAAGTTCATGAATTCCTTATTATAATCACTTATAAATGATTCTTCTTTATATTTTTTTAAATATTTACTAACTACACTATTTAGTTTATCATTAGTAGACATACGTAGAATTATTTTGTTTGATAAATCAGTAAAATCATAGTTTATATATAATTTATTATCAACAATTTTAGAAAGACAGTAATGACGTGGTACAATAGCATATTCTATTTTTTTAGATTTAATATCACTAATTAAATTATTTATATTAGAATAGCTTGCAAAGTTATTACTATAAATATTAGTAATTATTTCTTTATCATTTTCTAAGATACCTATCTTTTTAGTAGATAATTCATTAAAATTATCAATAATGTTATTATCTGCACTTATTAAAACGTATTTGTCTTCACCAATTATGACATCATCTTTTTTTAGTGTATCTTTATTAGATAGTACCATCATTCTAAGACCTGCTTGATCCTCTTGTTCTTCATTATTTGATGGATAGCTATATGGATTTTTATTGAATGTTAATTTAGTTTCATTCTCTAAATAAGTAACATAGTCAAATAGTACTCCTTCGCCATCTTCACCATAAATATTTAAGTTATTTGGTATTTCAATATTAAATAGATTGTTTTTATTTTTATCTATCCATTGTTTTTCAAATAGTGTTAGTTTAGTACTGTTATCTGGAGCATTAAGGAAAAAATATATTCCTACCACTACAGCAAGTAAAAGAACCAAGATTATAATTAACTTGGTTAATTTACTATCATTATTTTTCTTTTTATTATTTTTCTTTTTATTTTTCATTGTTTACACCTACTTATTTGAAGCCGAAGAGTATGAGAACTTATCATTACTCTTGTTTTTGTATGCGATTATTGGATAACCTTTTTCTTTAGAATTTTCAGATTTTATAAATACTTGAAAATCATAATAAGCAACTTGGTCTTTATCAAACTCTTTTAAGATAACATCTGTAATTTTTTTTGCATCAGATTGTTTAGTTCCTTCGATAACTGTTACCACTACATCAACTGTCTTACCACTTACATTTGTTTTACTAGAAGAAACGTATTTTTCTTTTTCAACTTTTTTATCGAGTTCACTCATCTTATCAGTAGTTATTTCAACTTTTTCTATTCCATCTAATCTGTTACCATATACTGGTGTTCCAAGTGATGGCATAACTGCTTTGTATACTATAAATAAAAGTAGTAATAAAACAATAAATGCCACTACTGCAATTGAAGTATACTTATTTTTCTTTATTTCCTTAATTAGTTTATTTTTCAATTTAATCACCTCATTATAGTAATTATACATTATATCTTATATAAAATCAATTTACATTTTTTGACACATTTTAATTAACGTTTCATTGACAAGTTTTGGATTAAATGATCCTTTAACTTCTTTCATTACCATCCCCATCAAAAATTTAAGAGCATTGTCTTTACCTGCTTTATAATCATTTACACTTTTTTCATTATCAAGTAGTACTTTTTCAATTATTTTTTCAAGTGTTGCTGTATCTGTTTCTAATGAAATATTTTTTTCTTTTAAAATTTCTTTGACACTAGAGTTTGTTTCTAATATATCAAGCATAATATCTTTAAATATCTTATTAGTAATAACCCCATCAGAAAGCAAAGTAACTAGTTCAATAAACTTATCAAAAGTTAATTTTGTATCAAAAATACTAAGTCTATTTTTATTTAGATATGATGATATATCAGTAAGAAGTAGATTACTTGCTATTTTAAAATCAATATTTGTTTCTATAAAGTTATTTAAGTAATCGGATAAGTCTTTATTATTTATTAATTTTTCTACATTTATAGGCAATATATTTCTTTCTAAGTATATTTTTCTTCTTTCATCTGGAAGCAATACAATGCTTTCTTTAACACTAGAAATCATATCATCCGAAAGTTCTAAATATGGAATGTCTGGTTCCGGAAAATAACGATAGTCATTACCTGTTTCTTTTTTTCTCATAAGAATTGTAGTATTGGTAGTACTATCAAACTTTCTAGTTTCTTCCTCAATTACACCACCAGATTCTAGTATTTGTTCTTGTCTTTTTATTTCATAGTCGATTGCAAGACCAACGTTAGAGATTGAACCAATATTTTTAATTTCTGCTCGCACACCAAGATTATCATTATCACTAATTGATATATTAACGTCTGCTCTCATACTACCTTCTTCTATTTTACAGTCACTAACTCCTAGATAGAATAATGTTTCTCTAAGCCTTTCTAAGTATTTCATTGCTTCTTCTTTAGTATGCATATCAGGGCGAGAAACAATTTCAATAAGTGGAACCCCTGCTCTATTGTAGTTTAGATATGTTTTATTATTAGTGTGTAAGCTTTTAGCAGTATCTTCTTCAATGTGAATACGTTCTATTCTTATTTTCTCATCATTTACTAAAACATAACCATCATAACCAATTGGAGTTCTAGCTTGAGTAATTTGATATCCTTTAGGTAAATCTGGGTAGAAATAGTTTTTTCTATCAAAGTGCATTATTTTATTAATGTTACAGTTAAGTCCTAAGCAAGCTTTTAAGGCACTCATAACTACTCCTTTATTTAAAGTAGGAAGTGTTCCTGGGTAGCCTAAGTCTATTTCACAAATATTAGTATTTGCTTCACTATTATAATCATTCTTAGTAGGAGAAAATACTTTAGAACTTGTTTTTAATTCAACATGGACTTCTATTCCTATTGTTGCAGTATATTTACTCATTGTAAGCACCTCCTAAATCTAGATTAAGTTTTTCTTCAATAAATGATGCAAGACAATAGATTGTTTTTTCATCAAATTTTTTACCTATTATTTGCATACCAATTGGTAAGTTATTACTACTGAAACCAATAGGCATAGAAAGTGCTGGTAATCCTGCCATATTTACTGGATTAGTAAGAATATCGTCTAAGAATCCTTTATTTGGATCATTAAGACTACTACCAATTTCATATGGTAATGTTGTAGTAGTAGGTCCAATTATCAAGTCATAGTCTTTGAATACTTTATCAAATTCTATATTAAAGGCATTTCTTATCATAAGTGCTTTATCATAGTATTCATTTTTATTTTTACCACTAAGTAGAAATGATCCTACCATTATTCTTCTTTTTACCTCGTCTCCAAAACCAAGACTTCTAGTTTTTTTATAAAGTTCATCAAGATTCTTAGCTTCTTTATATGAATAGCCGTATTTTATACCATCAAATCGTGCTAGGTTACTACTTGCTTCTCCAAGAGCGATAATTTGATATAGACTTACCGCATTTTCTAAATATTTCATATCTACTATATCAATAGAAACACCCATATCAATAAGCATAGATTTAATTTCATTAAATTTATTTAGTATTTCTTTATCAATAACATCACTAATATAAAAACTAGGTACAGCTATTTTCATGCCTTTTATAGATGAACCAATTAGACTAGTAAAGTTTTTATCTTTATCTACATTAGTTAGATCTCTTTCATCTTTACCTGATATTGTTTCGAGTAACAAAGCATTTTCATAGACATTTTTTGTAATTGGTCCAATTTGATCCATACTGGATGCAAAAGAAATAAGACCATATCTAGAAACTCTTCCATAAGTTGGTTTCATTCCTACTGTTCCGCAGAAAGCTGATGGTTGTCTAATAGAACCTCCGGTATCACTACCAAGTGCAAATGGTACAAGGTGAGCTGATACACATGCAGCAGAGCCTCCAGATGAGCCTCCGGATACTAAAGATTTATTCCAAGAATTTTTAACTGGTCCAAAAAAACTTGTTTGGTTACTAGATCCCATTGCAAACTCATCCATATTAGTTTTTCCTATCACTATCATGTTATTTTTATCTATTAATTCTTTTACATATGAGTCATAGACTGGAATGAAATCTTCAAGCATTTTAGATGCACATGTTGTTTTAAGATCTTTTGTAACTATATTGTCTTTTAAAGCAATAGGAATACCAAATAATAAATTGTCTACAGATTGTCCTTCTAATTCTTTAGCTTTTTTTATTGCATTTTCTTTATCAAGTGTAATAAATGCATTTAAATCTGACTTTTCTATTCTAGAGAAGCATTCATTTACTAAGTCTATAGGTTTAATTGTACCATTTTTTAATAGTTTGTTTATTTCAACGATTGGCATATCTATATATTTACTCATCAAAAACACCTCCGACTTCAATGAAATTGTCAAATCTAGAAGAAGAATTATTAAGAATATCTTCCTTCATATTGTATTCTTTATAACTGTCTTCTCTTAAAGTAGTATTATTAGTCCATGGTGCAATAAATAATTCATCAGTAGAGACTTCAACATCATTTATTTTATTAATACTATCAAATATTTCTTTTAATTGATAAGAAAATCTTTCTATTTCTTCTTCATTCAAATCTAAACGTGCTAAGTTTGCAACATGCAAAACTTCTTCTTTTGTTAACTTATCCATATATACTTTCCTCCGTCCTACTTATTATAGCATGTTAGTAATAATTTTTAAAGTTTTTATCATCAAATTGACATAACAAAACAAAAAGAAATAGATTACTCTATTCCTTCTTTAAGTACATTAAGCTCTTCAAGTGAAAGTCCAGTATATTTTGCAATAACATCTAAAGTTAAATTATCTTGAATCATCTTAAGAGCAGTTTCTCTTGCTTTTTCTAAAGAACCTTCTTCAAGCCCTTCATTATAAGCTTCATTCCTTTCACTTCGTTCAAGGCATACATAGGTACGAAAACTTGAACTAAATTTATTTTT
>CAKOJO010000031.1 GCA_934090595.1 uncultured Bacilli bacterium
AAGAATAATGATTGCAGGGATCACACTTGTTCACTCAAAGTTGTACCCAATGGTACGCTCACTTAAAGGAAAAAGGCGGGGCTGATAATGAAAGTTCTGCTTGTTAATAAATACCACTATGTAAAAGGCGGAAGTGAAACCTACTATTTCGGTCTTGCAAAACTACTTGAGGAACACGATAACGAGGTTATTTATTTTGCAATGGAGGACGAAAAGAATTACGATTGTCCGCAATCCGAATATTTCTCCAAAAATGTTGATTTCAACAAAAGTATGTCCGCTGTTCAGAAATTAAGTGCAGGATCTCATGCACTCTACTCATTTGACGCTAAAAAAAAGATTGAGAAACTTATCAAAGATGAAAAACCCGACATTGTACATATCAATCTTGTTCACCGTCACATAACGCTCTCAATACTCAATGCTATTCAAAAGTTCAATATTCCCGTTGTACTGACCGCACATGATTTGAACTGTGTGTGTCCGACACACACCATGCTCTGTGATGGAAAAGTTTGCGACCGTTGCGTAAGGGAACACAGTTATAAACCGGCAATCGAACAAAAATGTGTAAAAAATTCAGCTATGCAAACATATCTTGCCGTAATCGAGGCTAAAAATTACGAGCGTATGCATATGTACGATAAGATAGATTTTTATATCTGCCCTTCCGATTTTTACCGCAGACAATTTGTTGAATCACACATAACCAAAAATCCAATTGTGCATTGGGTGAATTTTTTGCCGTCAGGTACTCAGTATCATCTTTGTAAGGATATTGATGATTACTTCCTGTTTTTTGGCAGATTATCCGTTGAAAAGGGGCTTATGTCGCTTGTAAAGGCCTATCATAAGGGAAATTTTGAAAACAAGTTGTATCTTGTGGGTGACGGTCCTCTTAGGAAAGATCTTGAAACCTATGTAAAAGAGAACAATTTAACCGACAAGATTATCTTTACAGGTTTCCAGAGCGGTGACGAATTAAAGAAGTATGTTGAACACGCAAAGTGCGTTATCCTACCGAGTGAATGGTATGAAAACGGCCCGTATTCAATCCTTGAGGCAATTGCGGTCGGCAAGCCTGCAATCGTAAGCAATTACGGAGGACTTCCGGAAATTGTTGATGACGGCATTACGGGTTTTATCTGTGAACCAAATAATCCCGACAGTCTCTGTGATTGCCTAAAGAAAATGAACAGCCTCTCGGATGACGAATATCGCAAAATGTCAGAGTCTGCTCTTGAAAAAGCCAAGAACAGCTGTGACTGCGAAATGTACTACAATAAGCTTATGAAATGCTACAAGGAACTGATAAAGGCTAAGGGCGGTAATAAAATATGACCTTATTAAAAATATATTGGCGAACAAAAGCCGCAATAAAAAAGCTATGCTTTAAAATTATGTTTGGCAAAAGATTTTCAGTCGGAAAGAATACAACCTTTCGCAAAAATTTTGGTCTTTATCTTGAAAAAGGTGCGTCAATAAAAATCGGAAACGATTGCTTCTTCAATCGTGGTTGTTCTATTAACTGCCTTGAAAGTGTTGAAATCGGCGACCATACCATATTCGGAGAAAATGTCAAAATTTATGACCAGAATCATAAATTCATGGACAGAACAAAGCTTATCCGTGAACAGGGATATTCAACAGGCCGTGTGAAAATCGGAAACAATTGTTGGATTTGCACCAACGCAGTTATTCTCAAGGGTGTTGAAATCGGAGATAACAGCGTTATCGGCGCAGGTTGTGTTATTTACCGTGACATTCCCGCAAATTCTGTTGTAAAAAGCAACGGTGGCATTACTATTGAAAGTTTGGACTGATGATGAACAATAAAAAAACAGTTGCATATCTGACAAGACACGCAGTTTCAAACTACGGCTCTGTTCTGCAGGCATATGCAACACAAACAGCACTTGAAAAGCTCGGCTGTAATGCTGTATGCATTAATTATTACAGAGCCGACGAAAAAACAGAAAATATAGTTGATACAAGGCTTAAAAGCGTAAGTGCAAAATGGAACAAAAATGCACTTACCAGACTTATTTTTAAGGCAACCCAAAAGCCTGCATATAATTTTGCCGACAAACGCTTTGAAGAATACAGAAAAATTGTCAAGGTAACGGACAAAGAATATAACAGCGAGACAGAACTTAAAAGTGATACTCCAAAAGCCGACATATATATGACAGGCAGCGACCAGGTGTGGAATACCGTTGTCTGCGGAGAAATTGATCCCGTTTACTTTCTGTCTTTTCTGCCAAAAGAGGCAAAAAAGATTGCATATGCCGCAAGTTTTGGCGGTGCAAGTGTTGCAGAAAAAGACAAAGCAAGAATAAAAAGTTGGCTTGAAGAGTACGACAAAGTAACTGTCCGTGAAAACAGCGGAATCAAGATTGCGTCAGAACTTGGAATTCATGCAGAACAGGTTCTTGATCCGACATTTTTGCTTGATAAAAACGAATGGGAAAAGCTTATTCCAAATCGTAAATGCGATGAAAAGTATGTGCTTGTATATCAGCTTCACCCAAATAAGCAGTTTGATGCATATGCAAAAGAGTTTGCAAAAAGAAAAGGCTTAAGGCTTTACAGAGTAAGTCATTGTTTTCATCACATTGTCCGCAGTGGAAAGTTCATCTGTTGTCCTCCTGTCGGTGAATTTTTATGGTATATAAAGAATGCAGAATACTTTCTTACCGATTCATTTCACGGTACAGCTTTTTCGATAGGACTTAACACTCAATTTGCAGATGTTCTGCCCAAGAGCTACAGCGAAAGAATTTCGAGTATTCTGGAACTGATAGGATATGAGAATCGAATTTTAAAGAGCTATGATGACTTTAAAATTGCAGACGAAAAAATTGATTTTAATAGGGTAAACGAGATAATCTCATCCGAAAGAAAAAAATCGTTTGATATTCTCAAAACTATGATAGGTGATTGATTGTGAATAATATAATGCAGCTTGGAAAAAGCTGTTGCGGTTGCTCCGGATGTGAGCAGATATGCCCTAAAAATTGTATATCTATGAAACCGGATTCCGAAGGATTTTTATATCCTGAGGTTGATGAAAATATCTGCATTGAATGCGGAATTTGCATAAAACATTGCCCGATTATGACCAATGTATCAAGATGCGATATTCCAAAAGTGTATGCCGCAAAGTACAAAGACCGTGAGAGTACATTCAAAAGTACCTCCGGCGGACTTTTTGTACCGATTGCAAAATCCGTTTTGTCAGCCGGCGGTGTTGTTTTCGGCTGTGCATACGATGAAAACCTTGTTGCAAAACATATTGAGGTTGAAAACAAGGACGAACTTTACAGACTGCAAAGTTCCAAGTATGTTCAAAGCGACACAAGAAAAATTTACAAACAGGTTAAAACCGAACTTCAGAACGGCAAAAAAGTTCTTTTCAGCGGTACGGGATGTCAGGTTGCCGGACTTAAAGCCTTTCTTTCAAAAGAGTATGAAAATCTGCTGACAATTGATATTGTATGTCACGGTGTACCGAGTCCAAAACTTTTCAAAAATTATATTGACTATATGGGCAAAAAACTCGGCGGTACGCTGACCTCGTATAACTTCAGAAGCAAGGAAAAGCGTGGCTGGGATCTGTACTATAAAGCTGAAAACGGTAAAAAAAGCAAGTCGGACTACGGTTTTTTTGATCCGTACTATAATGCATTTCTCGGTTGTAAAACATATCGTGAAAGCTGTTACTACTGTAAATTTGCAAACAAGAACCGTGTCGGTGACATTACGCTTGCCGACTATTGGGGAATACAAAAATTCCATCCCGAATTTTTTGATGAAAACGGTGTTTCACTCGTCCTTGTAAATACCGAGAAGGGCAAAAAATACCTTGAAAAGATAAAAGACAAGCTTGAAATAATTGAGTCTGATTATGACAAAGCCTCTGTTATGAACACAAATCTTGTGCATCCGTCAAAAAGGCCGGGTTGCAGAGATACAATTTATGACGGTTTTGACAGCGGAAACTTTGAAACATATGTCAAAACTAAGCTTGCTTTTAAAATAAATCCAAAAACCAAAATCAAAAAGATGATTCCTCTCGGAGTAAAGAGAGTTCTGAAAAAACTTCACTAACAAAATATATTACTCAAACGAAAGACTGAATATTATGCAAAAACTCGGAATCTGCATCTGTTATCAACACAGAAATTACGGAAGTCAGCTCCAAAGCTACGCAACAACAGTTGAACTCAAAAGGCGTGGAATCGACTTTGAAATTATCAGATATAAAAAGAAAATAACGCCTGCACTTTTAATAAAATCATTGCCAAGGCTTGTAAATCCTGTTTTTATAAATGATCGTGTGCTTGTCAGATATCAGAAAAAATTAAAACTAAAAATGCGACCACAGCTTGAAAATGATAACAACCTGAGAAATGCCTGCCTTGCAAAGTTTTCAAAAGAAAGATTTACAAACCTTTCTCCCATTTATTACGGATACGATCAGCTGTGTAAGGAATCTGCAAAATATGATGCTGTAATGGTAGGCAGTGATCAGCTCTGGGCTCCGGGCGGTATTACATCTAATTTTTATAATCTGATGTTTGCTGATGAGAATACAACAAAAATTTCATATGCCGCAAGTTTCGGAGTTTCTCAGATTGAAAAAAAGATGCATCCGCTGTACAAAAAGTTTCTTGACAGAATGGATTATATCAGCGTTCGTGAAAATTCGGGAAAAAAGCTTGTGGAACAGCTCAGTTCAAAAACTGCCGAAGTTGTTGTTGATCCTGTTCTTTTACTCAATGACAAAGAATGGCTTGAAGAAATACCGAATGAGAGAAAATATGATGAACCGTATATTTTTGCATATTTTCTTGGAAAGAGCGAGGAATACCGCAATGCGGTAACGGAATTTGCAAAGAAAAAGAATCTGAAAATTGTTACATCACATCATATGGACAGCTACAATAAAGTCGATGAAGATTTCGGTGACTATGCACCGTTTGATGTTGGTCCGGCTGAATTTGTAAATCTTATCAGAAATGCAGAGTATGTTTTTACAGATTCATTCCACGGTTCGGTATTTTCAATGCTTTATCAAAAACAATTTCTTGTTTTCACACGATATGCAGAAAACAGTATTTCGTCAAAGAACTCACGCATTGACAGTTTCTGCGAAAATTACGGTCTTACCGACAGAAGATACAACGGCGATATCAATGCTGTTGATAATGAAATTGAATATAACTCTGTCCTTGAAAGGGTTGAGGAACACAGACAAAAATCAAGAGCATTTCTTGACAATGCTCTTGCTGATTTTTGTTGACGGAGGAAATTATGATTAACATTACCGACAATAACAAAAGCACCTGTTGCGGTTGTACGGCATGTGCCTGTGTATGTCCAAAACATTGTATCACAATGCAGGAAGATAAAGAGGGATTCAAGTATCCGTCTGTTGACAAAGCAAATTGTATAAATTGCGGTCTTTGTGAAAAGGTGTGTCCGGTAATCAATAATCCAAAGCCCAAAACCATTCCGGAAGAGGCGTACATAACACGCAACAATGATTCCGATATTGTAAAGGCAAGCACCTCAGGAGGTACGGTAAGCGCATTATGTGACCAAATAATTTCCGAAGACGGAATAATATTCGGCGGCGCTTTTGATGATAATTTCAATGTAAAACACACATCTGCCGAAACCAAAAACGAACTTGCAAAATTTAGAACTTCCAAATATGTTCAAAGCAATTTAGAGGACACATTTGCAAAGGTAAAAAAAGAACTTGATTCTTCAAGATTAGTTATGTTTACAGGCACACCCTGTCAGGCGGCAGGACTGCATAACTATCTCAGAAAACCATATGAAAACCTGATAATCGTTGACTTTGTATGCAGGGCAGTTCCATCACCGCTTGTCTGGGAAATGCACAGAGAAGAGCTTTCAAAAAAATATAAATCAAAACTTGTATATGCAAATTTCAGAGAAAAAACATACGGTTACCACAGTGCGAACCTGACTATGAGGTTTGCAAACGGTAAGAAGAGTATTGAAAACACTAAGACCGATAATATGCTTAAAAGCTTTTTTAGCGGAATATGCTCACGTCCGTCATGCTACTCCTGTCCGTTCAGAAGTGTGGGAAGGGTTTCCGACTTAACGGTATTTGACTGCTGGAATGTAACCCGTTATGTACCGACACTTCCCGATGATGACAAGGGCTACACGGCGGTAATGATTCAAAGTGCAAAGGGCAAAAAAATCTTTGAAAGCATTTCGGACAAAATAACAAAATACGACGCAGATATTAATCTGCTTTTACAAACAGACGGAAAAATGGCTTTGCAAAATCCGAAAATGCATCCAAAACGCAAAGAATATTTTGAAATGCTTGAAAGCGGTGCAACGCTTTCAAAAGCAGTAAAAACATATATCCCGATAAAATTCAGCAGAAGACTTGCAGGCAAAACAAGAACCATTCTTTATAAAACAGATTTACTCAACAAACTAAAAAATCTTAAAAGCAAAGGGTGATATACTTGAATTATCCAAAGATTTCAATAGTCGTCCCCGTGTACAATCTTGATAAATATGTGGAAACAACCGTCAACAGTCTGCTTGCCCAGACATATAAAAACAATGAAATCATACTGGTTGATGACGGTTCAACTGATAACAGTCCCGAAATATGCGACAGACTTGCAAAAGCACATAGCAATGTAAAGTCACTTCATATCAGTAATTCAGGTGTATCCGCTGCGAGAAACGCAGGAATGGCTGCTGCCGAAGGAGAATATATCGGCTTTTGTGATGCCGATGACACAATTGACAGCGATATGTATGAATTTCTTTACAACCTTGTACAAAAAGATAACGCAGACATTGCTTTGTGTGAAGTCAGGTTTATTTTACAGGACGGTACTTTAAGGAATATTGCAACGGGAAAATATCAGGTATGGCATAATACACAGGATTTTCTTGTCGATTTCTTTTCGGGCAATGTAAAAATGGGCGTTGCAACAAAACTTTTCAGCAAAAAAATTTGTGATAAAATTAAATTTCCCGAAGGCTATAGAACTAACGAGGATAAATATTTCACATTTCTTGCCGCATTACACGCTAAAAACATCAGCAGCAAAAACGATGCAAAATACAATTATTACCGCCATCCAGGATCATCGTCTTTTACTGAATTTAATAGTAAATATTTTGACTGTATAAAGCTTGCAGACAAAATGCTTGACACAACAAAAAAGTTATATCCCGAACTTACGGAAAATGCAATGTGCAATCGTCTTGCAACTGTTTTAAGAATATATAAACTTATGTATCAGCGTAACGGCTTAACTAAATATAAGTCAGAAACCGACAGCATGGTTGAATATGTCAGAAATTTTGACATTAAAATTGCAAAAAAACATCTTGGTAAGAACGATTTTATAAGATACACTGCACTCAAAAAAAGTACAGTGCTATTTAAACTCATGACTAAATTATTTGACAGGTATTGATTATATGAATAAAATCCGAAATCATTCAGATGAAAAAAGCGCATTACAACAACTTTGGATTGCGTTTCTCACGGTTACCATACCGATTATTTGTGTCGGCGGTGCATCGTTCTTTCCTTATACAATCCGTTTACCTCTTATATACATGACGGGGATTGTGTTTGTGATTATGTTCGTTTTTTCAAATATTAAACTCTATTTTAACTCGGTAACAATTCCGTTTGCCCTGTTTTTGATCTGCATAGGAATCTCGTGTTTTAATTCACTTGATATTGATACCTCATTTAATTTATTTTTGATATATTTATGTGCCTTCACACTTTTGTTTATAGATATTCCTCAGAATGCACTAAGCAGAATAATTACTGTAATTTATGTGTTTGCCATAGTCATAGCTTTTTCAATTATCATCAGCATATTTATAAATAATTGTATGACAAAATACTTTTGGTTTATCGTAAACCCCGGCAGATCTGTCGAAGTTGCCAAAGCAATAAACAAAGAGCTTGCAATCGGTTCATTCTCAGGATTTGCAAGGGAAAAAGCAGAGGCTGCTTACATTGTGAATGTAGGAATTGCCGTTTCGTTTTCAAGATATTTTTCAAAAGGAAAACTCGAAAAAAAAGACACATTCTTTTTGCTTGTACTCTTGGCAGCCTTGATTCTCACAGGTAAACGAACTCTTTTTATTATTCCTACTGTTTGTTTTGCCGTATTCATTATGGTTGCCCACATTAAAGGCAAACTTTTCAGGGCGGCAAGCATGATAATTATTGCAGGAATCGGTGTTATATACATTATGATGTTTGTTCCTGAAATGGCAAATATATTCAATCGTTTCCTTGATCAGGACAGTATGGAATCCATAGGTAACCGTGACGAACTTTGGAAATACATATTTATGATGATTTCGCAATATACACTGTTTGGTGCAGGTTTTGGTTCTTACAATGAGTATGCTTACCAAAACGGACTGCGTGTATACGGCACAAAATGGACATATAATGCACACAATTCATATTTTCAGGTGCTTGGCGAACTCGGTGTAATTGGCGAAATTATTTTCATTTTATTTGTAATTTCGGCTTTTATATTTACAATCAAGCTTATTTCAAAAGTAAAAGATGACTCATCAGCCTCACAAATTGCATTTTTCTCACTATATATTCAAATTCTTCTCCTCATATACGCAGTTACGGGCAACCCGTTATACACAAAACAAATTATATTTATGTGGATATTCGCTATTGGTGCGGCTTTGCAGATAAATCCTCCGTCTTCTGTTAGGAATATAAAAGGAGCTATAAAGTATGAGTGATAAAATCGGTATCCTTACCTTTCACAGAGCGTTAAGCTACGGCGCAAATCTTCAAGCTTACGGTCTGCAAAATTTTATGTTTAAGCTTGGAATCGACAATGAAATTATTGATTACCGCTGTAAGTATATGATTGAACATTATCAAAAAGTTTTTCGTAAAACCAAAGGCAATAAACTCAAGGGATTTGCGTGGAATCTGCTTTCAGCCAAGTCTGTTATTCAAAAGAAGAAAAACACAACCGACTTTGTGGAAAAGCACCTCAATCTCAGTCATCCTTACGACGAAAATAATATTAAAGAGGCAAATAACCTTTACAGGGCATTTGTTACCGGAAGTGACCAGGTATGGAGTCCGACATGCGTAGGCTTTGATCCCGTTTACTTTTTAACATTTGCAGATTCTGCTAAAAAACATTCATATGCCGCAAGCATAGCGACCGACACGATACCCGAAAATCTCAAAGATGAATTTATAAGACGAGTTTCTGACTTTTCAAGTTGCTCTTTGAGAGAAAAAAGCGGTGCAAACCTTGTAAAAAATCTTAGCGGAAAAGACGCTTTCGTAAGTATTGATCCTTCTATGCTTTTAAAAAGAGAAGATTGGGACAAGCTTTGCTCCGACAATGCGCCAAATGAACCTTATATTCTCCTTTTTACAGTGCCAAAGCCTAAGAATCTTGTCAATTATGCACTTGAACTTGCAGAAAAACATAATTGCAAAGTTTTGTTTCTCAACAATTTCAGCAGAAAAATCAAACACGAACGACTTACATATATTGATCCGGTTTCAAACAATGACTTTATAAACCTTATAAAAAATGCGAAATATGTTTGCACAAACTCGTTTCACGGTAATGCGTTTTCTCTTTTGTATCACAAAAATTTTGTTGTTGAAACTGATACTCTCGCAAAAAAGAACATTCGTTCAGAAAGCCTTATGCTGTCACTCGGTTTGAAATCAAGAATTCTTTCAACAGAAAACAAGCCTGATATTGACGATAATACCGATTGGGATAAAATTGACAGACTGATTGACGAAGAGCGTGAACGCTCAAAAAAATATCTTTTAGGCATTTAACAGGAATTAAATTAATATGGAAAAGCAAAAATCATCAGGAAAACAGATGTCCATAAACATAATTGCGTCACTCGTTTCATTTGGCATTACAATGGGCATCAACTTTTTTCTTACACCTTATCTTGTAAAATCTCTTGGTACAGAAGCTTACGGCTTTATAGGACTTGCCAACAACTTTGTTCAGTATGCAACAATTATAACCTCAGCACTGAATTCTATGTCGGGAAGGTTTATTTCGATAGCATATCACCGTGGTAACAAAGACAAGGCGTCACGCATATTCAGTTCGGTACTCGTTGCTGATTTGATTATTGCGGCTGTGATGCTTGTTGCAACATCAATCATTACGGTTTATATTGACAGTATTCTGAATGTTCCCGCACATCTTGTCGGAAGTGTAAAAATCACATTTGCTATAACATTCCTTACCTTTGTAATCAGCGTTATCACAGCTATTTTCACAACCGCAACCTATGTAAAAAACAGAATTGACATCAACTCCATAAGAGATATTGCATCTAACCTTTTAAAAGTGACCATAGTGGTTGCCTTGTTTTCATTTTTACCGGCAAAGCTCTATTACCTTGCAACGGCAACACTTGCAAGCGGAATTTTTCTTCTTCTTACTAATATAACTGTTAAGAAAAGAATTCTTCCGGATGTCAAAATAAATATAAAGAACTTCTCTTTCGGACTCGTTAAAACACTCATTGCGGCGGGCATATGGATGTCGCTTGCCCAACTCAGTACGGTTCTTTTGTCAGGACTTGATCTTCTTATCTGCAACCTCACAATAGGTGCGGGACTGATGGGTATTCTCTCAATTGCAAAAACTGTTCCTACAAGTTTTGCTACATTGATTGCAACGCTGGCAAGCGTATTTACTCCACACTATACCATTTTGTACGCTAAAAACGATATAAAGGGACTTGTAAAGGAAGTTCAGTTCACATCCAAAATTGTAAGCCTTATTCTTACAGTTCCGATTGCAGGATTTATTGTGTTCGGTATTAATTTCTACACACTCTGGCAACCGACAAAAACACATGACGAAATAATAATGATTCAGATTTTGTCTGTGCTGACCTGTATCCAGTACCTTTTTACCGCACACACGCAATGTTTGACTATGCTCAACTCCGTGTGCAATAAAATGAAAATACCCGTACTTATGGCACTTGGAATCGGACTTTTCAGCACAATGACCGTGCTTGTAATTGTATGGTTCTTCAATGTAGGCGATAATGCAATTTATGTTATCGCAGGTGTCAGTTCGCTGTTAATGAGCCTGAGAGCTATAATATTTATCCCAATTTATTCTGCATGGCTTCTCAAACAGAAGAAAACCATATTTTATCCGTCTATTCTTCGTGGATGGCTTGCATTTGCAGTTTGCACCGCATTGTTCTATGTTGTAAGCCTCTTTGTATCAATTCATTCGTGGGCATCTCTTATACTGATATGTGTCCCGCTTGGAATCATCGGATATATTATATGTATTCCGCTCCTTTTCAATAAAAATGAAACAAGCAAGCTTACCTCAAAAATAAAGAATAAGCTCTCAAAAGCCAAATAAAATGGCTTAATTTACAAACAAAGGTGTCATTACCAAAACCAAAACGGTAATGACACCTTTTTCATTTGATTTTAACTTTTTCCGCTGATATCACCTACAAATACTTTGAACAACTTAATTACACACATAAAAACTCCCCGCACAAAACTGTACGGGGAGAAAATAAGTTTATTTTGTTTTAAGTAATCGTATTACTTTACTACCCAGCTACCTGTAAGTGAAATGTTTTCATTGCTTGGTGTGTAGCAAGAGTTGATTACGAACATATAGCCGTCAAATGTTTCGATTGATTCACGAACACCGCTGTATGTTGAATCGCCTTCCATCTTGCTTGCCTTACAGATATTTCTGTATGCTGTGTAAGATGTTCTGTTGAATGAACCCTTCTTTACAAAGCCTACGCTCTGGCAGTTATCAATTGCCTTAATCTGGTCAACTGTAAGTGTTACGCTGTAAACATCCCAGTTACCTGACTTAAGTGTCTTGAGTTTTGAAGAATCAACTGTTACCTTCTTGGTTTCGTTTACCTTCTTCATATCAATTCTCTCAGCTTTTGTGTAAACAGTGTCGTTGCTGTAATAGAGCTGTACACCTGTATCCCAGTTTGCATAGTTCTTTACGCCCTTTGGTGCTGCAAAGTAAAGTGTTACTGTGTCATCTTTGCCCTGTGTGTAAACATCTTCTGTTTCCCACTCACCTGTGTAAGTAGCAACTGATGATGCTTTTGCTGTCATACCCTTAATTACGAAGAGCTGACCGTCAAGTTCTGAAAGTGTTCTTGCCTTTGAGTTGTAGTTGCCGTCAAATGTATTTGTCTTTGCGAAAAGTACATTCTTGAGGATTGATGTTCTGTTTACTGCATCTGTCTTGTTAAAGCCGACATACTTTGCATTTTCTACTGCTGATGCTGTTGCCTTATCAAGTGTGATTGCATAGATGTACCATCTGCCTGTTTTGATTGTCATATTACCGTTGAGAGATGATACCTTTGTTGTGTCACCTGTGTTGATCATTGAAAGCTTTGTCATTGAATCGAAAGCTGTTGTGTTACCATAATAAAGATCAACATTGTCCCATGTAGAATATGGTGTTGCTGCAAGCGGAGCTGCTGCTCTTACTGTTACATAATCACTTACCCAGTAACCAACGAATGATGTTGATGATGTTGCAGAATAAGCTGAATCTCTGATAACGAATGTCTTGCCGTCAAGAGATGCCACTGTGTTTACTGTTGTGCCGTACTTAGCTGTGTAAGTATCTACACCTGCTTTAAGAACATTTGAACCGCTTACAAGAGTTGTTCTGTTTACACCGTCAGCTGTTGCAAAACCAACAAACTTTGATGAATTGATTGCTGCTGCCTGATCTTTTGAAATCTTGAGTTCATATACTGTCCAGCCGTTTGTTGTGAGAAGTGTGCTTGAACCAACTTCTGTTGTGTAATAC
>CAKOJO010000032.1 GCA_934090595.1 uncultured Bacilli bacterium
TTACCTCCTATTTCTATTTTAACAAAAGAAAAAGTAAACACATTCTTTTTGTGTCTACTTTTATCTTACAACTTCAAGTAATATCTATTTCTTATTTATTTATAGTTTTAAAATCAATGTGTTTGTTTTATATTTGCTATGTAAATTAGTTTGGTCTTTTCTATTGCTTTTTCTACTATTTTAAAGTACAATTAAGTTATAAAATAAAAGTTGGTGATGATATGAATAGTAAGGGATTTACTTTGATTGAACTTATTGCAGTTATAGTGCTTATTGCTATTGTTGGTCTTACTGTTTCTTTAGCTATTGGAAATTATACTAGTTATGGATTTAGTAGTATTAATGATCAACTTGATAAACAGTTAGTTTTGTCTGCTAAAATGTATTATACTGATAATAAGGTTGAACTTAAAAAACTTGGTGACAAAAGAGTTAGTTATGAAACTTTAAAGAGTGGTGGTTATATAACTAATGATATGTTAGATGCTGAGGGTAATTCTTGCAACAAGAGTTATGTTGTTGTCTATATGGAAGATAATAAGTATAAGTACGCTGGATGTATTATATGTGATAATGGTTATGTTAATTTAGTTAATAAGATGTGTAATGGGTGATTTTATATGAGAAGTTTTATGAGAAAAATTAAAGGATTTACTATAATTGAGTTACTTGTTGCTCTTGTTATAGTGGGAATTGTTCTTTCTTTAGCAATTGTTGCAATTGGAAAATATGTTAAACAAGGTCATGATACTATTGATAAGCAATTGGAAAAACAATTGGTGTTATCTGCTAAAAATTATTTAGGAGATAATAAGAGCACTTTGGTGGTGAATGATTCTCTTATTGTTTGGTATGAAACCTTAAAATCTAATGATTATATGACTAATGCTCTTGTTGATTCCAATGGTAATTCTTGCAGTAAGAGTTATGTCGTTGTTAAAAAAGAATTAAATAAGAGTGATTATAATTATACTACTTGTATTACTTGTGATAATGGTGGATATAGTAATATTTCCAGTAAGAAGGAGTGTACTTCTAATTTCGCTAGTAATTTGAATTGTAGTTTTACTAGAAAAGATGATAAAAAGGTTCTTGGTGTTAATGCTAGCAATTCTGAAGGACTTAGTTTAATTTGCCGTGGTAATGGTGGTGTAGGTTTTAATAATAATTCTACTTCTTTAAAAGATGTTTTTACTATAGATAATGGTGAAATTGTTAGTGTTGATAATGATGGTATTGATAAAACTGACAAGAAGAGTAACACTAATGCTACGATTAATGTAAAGACTATTAATTCTAATTCACTTACTATAATATTTAATGGAGATGGTAGTTATAGTAAGTTAGGATTTACTGATAAAAAGACTAATATTTGGACTAATCATGCTGCTATTGCTATAACTATACCTGTTGATGGAGTTGGTCCTAAGTGCAGTCTTAGTGGACCTTATAAGGATAGTTCTTATGAGAATCAAGTTAAGGCTGTTAAGAGTGGTTCTAAAGTTTATTATAGACTTGTTTGTAATGATGATAATGGTGTAAAAACTAAGAGTTTATCTAATGATAATTTTATTGTTAATGATGCGGTTAGTGACATTAAGATAAATGTTAATAATAAAAACAAGTCCTTAGTTGGTGATATTGAGGTAGTTATATCTGACAATCCTAGTTCTAAAGAGCTTAAACTTGGTATTTTAAATGATAGTGTTTTAGATGAGTTCGATAATGGTAATGATGAAGTTTATTCTAAAATTGGAAATGAGAATAGTACCTTAGTTATAGATGATCAAGCTCCTGGATGCAGTTTTTCTGGTCCTTCTTCTGACATAAATATTAGGTATTCAAAGACTAAAATGAATATTGCTCTTAGTCCTACTGATTATGTTTATTATAGTTTGAAGTGTGATGATGAGAATGATATAGAAAATAATTTTAGTTTAAGTAAGATTGGTAATAATGGATTTAGTAAAGTAGAGTGGGTTAAGACTAATAATGTTACTTATAATAATACTCATAGAGGTTATGAATATATAATAAAAGCTTATTCTACTAGAAGTGAGGGTACTGGTTATTTAACTTATAATGTTAGTAATACTGTAGATAAGGTTGGTAATGCTGGTGTTAACAAAGTTATTACTAGTAATAGTGTTAAGATGATAGATTATTCTAAGATACCTAAGTGTGATATTAGTACTAGTTATGCTTCTGATTTAAGGAGTGCTACTCTTACTGGGCGTATGAGTGATGAAAAGGGACTTAGTGGATATTTATGGACTAATAATCAAGGTGAGCCTAGTAAGTATAATAGTATTAGTGGTACTAGTAATTCGGTTAGTAATAAGATAACTAATAATGGATATTATTATTTACATATGAAAAATATTAATGATCTTACTGGCTATTGTTTTGTATATATTACATCAATCAAAGAGGCTCCTCCGAAAGAACCTGTTCTTGTGGCTTCCGATGATATTGCAAGTGGTGCTTGGCATAAAGATAATTATAAACTTACTGCATCAGGAAGTGGTGCTTATGCAATGTATTATTATGGTACTAATGTTAATAGTATGACTTATACTACTCCAATGAATGTTATTAATGAAACGGATGGTACAATGTATTATGCTAAGGCATGTTTGATAAATGATTATACCAATTGTAGTAAAGCTGTCAGCTATAATGCTTTACTTGATAAAACTAAACCTACTTGTAGTTTATCTGGTACTAAGACAAGCAGTGGAACTTATAATTCTGGTTATTGGACTTCATCTGATGTTAAGATTACTCTTAGTTCTACTGATTCGAGAAGTGGTGTTAATGCTTCTAAAACTACAATGAAGAATCCTCTTAGTAATAAGAGTTATAGTAGCTATTTTACAACTAGTGTAAGTAGTAATTCTTTGGGAGTTGGAACTGTTAATGCTACTTGTACTGATAATGCTGGTAATACTAATACTGCTAGTTTTAATATAAAAATTGATAAGCAAAAACCTACTGTTTCTTTATCTCCAAAGGGTAAGAAGCTTAGTGGTGCTACTACTATCACTCTTAGTTGTAGTGATGGTTCTGGTAGTGGGGTAGATTCTAAGAGTATGAAATCTCCGTCTGGTAGTACTTATACTAGTAGTTTTAGTCTTAGTAAAGATGGTGGTACTGTTACCGCTACTTGTAAGGATAAAGTTGGAAATGTTGCTACTACAAGTGAGACTTATACACCGCCATGTACTTGGACTAGTTGGAGTAGTGGTACAACCGAATATGTCACTTCTTGTTCTGGTTCCACTACTGATACAAAGAAGGTAAGTTGTACATCTGGTTATAAGAAAAAAGTTGTTTATAGTGGTAGTAAGCAGTATACATATAAATTTGCTTCTAGTTCTAGTGCTGTTAGGGTTGTGAAAATAAAATCTAATCAGACTTCTGAGAAAGCTTGTAAGAGTAATATATCATTTGTTACTTCTTGTAGTGCTTCCAATGTAGGAAAATATAAATATGCTTCTTCTTCTAGAAAAGGTACTGATGCTTCGTGTTATGGTTATGAGTGTGAAAAAAAATCAAATGGATATGGTAATTATAAAGCTGGTACTGCTACTTATGATACTTCTTGCTCTAGTTCTGGTACTAAGGGTTCAACTGCTAATTATACTGTATGTACATCTGGATATTATAAAAAAGTAACACAAACTAGATCGTGTAAATAGAATATAAATTAAGTACTTGAAAAAGTGCTTTTTTTATTATATAATTTGTTTATATGATAGGTGGAGGTAATGATATGAACAATAGTAAGAGAAAAAAAGGTTTCACTATAATAGAGTTACTTGCGGCAATAGTAATTGTTGGTATAATTGCAACACTTGCAACACTTGCAATTGGGAGATATATTAACCAAGGTCATGATACTATTGATAAACAATTAGAAAAACAATTGGTGTTATCTGCTAAAAGTTATTATAGTGATAATGAAAGTAATTTTAAGAATGTTGACGAAAATGGTGTAATTATTTGGTATACCACTTTAAAGGCAAATGATTATATTACTAATGATTTGAAAGATTCTGATGGAAATTCTTGTTCTAAGAGTTATGTTGTTTTTAAAGATAATAAGTATACTAGTTGTATTATTTGTGATAATGATGGTTATAAAGATGTTGATAGTAATTTATGTACTGATAGCTTGGATAATCATATTAGTTGTCAATGGAATGACAAAGGAAACATTAAACTAGGTGTAAAAGATGGCTATAATAAGGCTGAACTTGAAATGACTTGTAGAGGAAGCAATATTAAATTTGTTGATAATAGTTCTGAAGCTCATTCTGGAATGTATACTGCTATTAATGGTAGTGCTACTGTTAAGTCTTATAGTGCGGCTAATGATAAAAATAATCAAATAAGAACATTTACTGCTAAGGTTGAGTATACTGCTAATAATGCTAGTACTGGTAAAGGCAGTGTTACCTTTACTGGAGCTGCTTACGTTACTAAAAATAATGGTGAAATAGTAAATAATGCAGAAATTACTTATAGTGATATTTCTATTGATGGTGATGGTCCTAAGTGTAGTCTTAGTGGTCCTTATAAAGATAGTACTTTAAAAACTAATGTTAAATCTGTTAAGAATGGTTCAGTTGTTTATTATGGTATTAGTTGTTCTGATGATAGCGGTATTTCTGATGTTACTGTTGATACCATTAAGAATGGATTTGAATCTAGTAGTGCTATTTCTAGCTTAGTTGTTTCTAGTTTTAAAAATAGTACTGATAAAAAGAACATTAGTGCTACAATAAGTGTTACTGTTACTAATCCTAATATTAATGCTAGTAAGAAAGTATTTGATCTTAGTTTAGCATTTAAAAAAGATGTAATACTTGATAGTTTTATGAATGGTAATGAAAGAGTTACTTCTCAAATAGATGGTAAAGATACTGTTTTATCTATAGATGATCAAGGTCCAACTTGTGTATTTAATGGTCCTAGTGAAAATGCAGAGTTTAAACTTAAAAAGAGTAGACTTGATGTTACAAATGATGATAAAAATGAGTATGTTTTCTATGAACTTAGATGTACTGATGAAAATGGCATTGATCCTAGTACATTTAAATTTAATGATATAAAAAATACTAATTTTGGTAAGATTGAACAGTCTGGTAATATGTTAGCAATTAAAAATAATGATAATATAGTTATTGGGTATAGATATTTAATAAAAGCTTATGAGAAAAATGTTAGTTCTTTGGATAAACCTATTGAAGCTTATCTTACTTTTGACAAGGACAACGTAAAAGATGCTGTTGGTAATGTTACCACTGGTGTTGAAAAGAGTTTATCTGTCAAGATGATTGATGGTAAGAAAGTTCCTACTTGTAGTATAAATGTTTCATATAGTAATGGTTATGCTGTACTTACTGGTACAATGAATTCTCAAAGTGGACTTAAAGGTTATGCTTTTTCAACTGATAGTGGTGAAGTTAGCAAGTATAACTCTACTAGTGGTACTAGTGCTACTGCTAGTAGTAATGCTTATAGCAATGGGGTCTATTATTTACATATGATTGATGAAAATGATTTAACTGGTTATTGTATGACTAATTCATATGTTTATATTCCTGCCCCTGATACCCCTTATTTAAATGCTAGTGATAGTATTTCTTCTGGTGATTGGCATAAAAACAATTTTAATCTTGTTGCGTCAGGAAGCGGTTCTAATGTTACATATTATTATGGAAGTAGTGAATATTCAATGAGTCCTACCCAATCATATGTGTCTAGTGAAACAAGTGGTACAACATACTATGCTAAAGCTTGTTGGAGTACTAACACTAATGTATGCAGTTCAAGTGCTCAATATTTAGCAAAACTTGATAAGACACCACCTACTTGTGAATATTCTACAAAGAAAATGAATGGTGATCCTTATACTTCAGGTTATTGGACTAAACAAAATATTGAAATTAAATTTACTAATAAATATGATTCATTAAGTGGTATTGATGATGATGTAGAAAAAACTTATATACAAGGTTATACCCAAAAATGGCCTAATACATATCAATCAACTGTTGGGGATGGTAGTTATAGAGTTTATGGTGCAACTGTTAAATGTACAGATAAAGCTGGTAATGAAACTTCTAAAATTGTTAGTGTTAAAATAGATAGAATTGCTCCAAAGGTATCATGGAGTGTCAAAAATGATGCAACATTGTATGTTGGAGATACTGTTACTGCTACATGTATTGAAAATGAAAGTGGTTTAAGCTCAATGAGTGGTGGAGTATGGATTAATGATGCTGGTCCATATGGTGATAACAGTCTATCAAGCGGTAAAGCATGGGTTACATTTACTAGTGCTGGTACTAAAAAATTGTATGTTGTCTGTAATGATGTAGTAGGTAATAATTCATATGATGATTATAGTTATTCTACTCCAACTATAACAGTTAATGTTAGAAAGAAAACATATACTAAAACTACTTCTACTATGGAATATTTTTGGAGTTCTTCATCGAGTGGTTCAGGATCTTGTAATTCTGGTATAAACTGTTGTAATACAAGTTCAGGTAGAGTTTGTAGTTCTAGTACACATGGTGATAAATATTATACAGGTTGTACATCTAGTAGGACATGCGATTCTTATTCGACAGAATATAAATACTCTGCTAGTTATGAATGTTTAAAGAAAACTGGTCAAAGTACATATTTCTTCTCTAGTAATAGTTCTGGTAGTGGGTCTTGTGGTTCATCTAATTGTTGTCGTAGTTTTACATGTAATAAATCCAATCATCATAATATAAAGTATGTAGGATGCACTTCAAGTAGTACATGTGATTCTTATTCTACTAATTATAAATATGGTTCTTCTTATCAATGTTTAAAGAAAAGTTCACCAACTGTTGAAACAAAAACAGGTCAAAGTAGTTGCACTGCCGGAACTGAGACAAAATCTAATGGTGATAATGGTACTTTGGTAATTACTACTACTTGTAAGTTAGAATAGTATTAAAAGGACAAACATGTTAATATTTGTCCTTTTTTAATTGTTTTTATTTGTAAAATATTGTATTATATTTATAGATGATAAAGGTAGGTTATAGATATGAGAGTACTTAAAAAAGAAAGAAAAGGTTTTACTATATTAGAGTTACTTGCAGCAGTAGTAATTGTGGGTATAATTGTAACACTTGCAATAATTGCTATTAATAGGTATGTGCTTCAAGGACATAATGCAATAGATAATCAAATTGAAAAGCAATTGATTTTGGCGACAAAAAATTATTATAGTGATAATAAAAGCAATTTTATTGTTAGTAAAAATGAAAGTTCTGTTGTATGGTATGCTACTTTGAAATCTAATGATTATATTACAAATGATTTAAAGGACTCAAATGGTAATTCGTGTTCTAAAAGTTTCGTTTTAATGAAAAGACAAAATAGTAAGATTGTTTATACTGGATGTGTGATGTGTGATAATAACGGGTATAGTAATTTGAATAAGAACAAAGAATGTAAAGAAAGTGTTAATAATGACTTAAAATGTACATTTACTAGATCTAGTTCAAATAAATTAGGTATTGTTAAACAAAATACTGATATTTTGAAACTGAATTGCGTTGGTAAAAAAGAAATGATTTTAACTAATAATAGTAAAACTATTACTAAAGATACTTTTAGTATATCTAATGGTATAATTGAAAACATTGAAAATGCTACTATACAAAAAGATAGCACAAGAAGTCAGTATAAACTTAATGCTAATATTAATATACAAACTAAAAATGATGGAAATTTAACTATCGTATTTAATGGTGGAAATAATAAGGTTGGTTATAAGGAATCAAATGGCAATATGAAAGAACATGCTCCACTTATATTAACAATACCAGTTGATGGAAAGGGACCATTATGTAAATTGTCTGGACCATATAAAGATAATAAATTAACTACACCAATTACTGGCACAAAGAGTAAATCAACTGTTTATTATGGATTAAGTTGTATAGATGATAATGATATTAAAAATATAGGTACTATTTCAAATGATACTATTAGAGATGGTTTTGGAACTAATATAGAAGGCGTATCAAATTTAAAAATAACTAATTTAAACAAAAAAGGTAATAATGCTATTAGTGCTTTAGTAAATGTTACTGTTGAAGTTCCGAATGCAAATAAGAAAACGTTTAATTTGAATTTAAAATTTGCAGAAAACACAATACAAGATAATTTAGATAATGGTAATAATGAAGCAGAATCTGAAATCAATGGAAAAAATACAACTCTTGTGATAGATGATCAAGCACCAACTTGTGTATTTTCTGGACCTGCTGCTGATATAGATATTAAATATTCTAAAACTAAACTTAGTATAAAAAATTCTAATGATTTTGTATATTATAGTTTGAAATGTACTGATGAAAATAACATAGAAAATAATTTTAATATAAATCAAATTACTAACAACGGTTTTGGAGAAATAGAATTGGAAAAGACAAATAAAGTTAAGATAAATGGTATTGATTATGGATATGAATATATTATAAAGGCTTACTCTACTGATGAAGAAGGAACAGCTAATTTGACTTATAATACTAATAACACTATAGATTTGATTGGAAATCGTGGTGATAATGGTATTATTAAAAGTAGAAGTGTTAATATGTATGATCCTAACAAGATTCCTAGTTGCGATATTAATGTTACTTATGCTGAAGATTATAGAAGTGCAACACTTACAGGATATATGAATGATGAAAAAGGTTTAAGTGGTTATAGTTGGAGTGATAATTATGGAGAACCAGGAAGTTATTCTTCCATTAGTGGAACTTATGAAACTGTCACTGAAGAAATTAATGGAAACGGTCATTACTATCTTCATGTTAAAAATGTTAATGATTTATTAGGATATTGTAAAATTTATGTAACTGAAATAAAACCCGCTCCACCAGAAGCTCCTGAGCTTAAAGCAAATGATGGAATAGCAAGTAATAAATGGCATACTAGTAGTTATAAGTTAGAAGCAAGTGGTTCTGGTAAAAATGTTAAATACTATTATGGAACTAGTTCAAATAATGTTACTTCAACAACTAATCCTGAAATTACGAGTGAAACGACTGGTGAAACACATTATGCTAAAGCATGTTGGGCAGATGATTCTACTAATTGTAGCAAAAATACTACTTATGAAGCAAAACTTGATACTAATCCACCAAGCTGTAGTTTCTACTTTACTACTGATAAATATAGAAGTGAAGGTGGTAAAAACACATATAAGTCAAGTGATGAAGCTAAAGAAGTATATGCTGAATTAAGTTGTACTGATAGTATTTCGGGTGTGAAGACTACTACTTTGTATAAGGATGGAAAAGATTCTAAGTATGATAAAAAACTGAAACTTACTTCAACTGGAACTTATACAATAAAGGCAGTTGCTTATGATGAAGCTGGAAATAAAATGGATGGTAAAAATCATACTGTTAAGATTGCATGTGAGTTGGGAAGTTGGGTAAAAGGGGAATCAACATATGTTACTAGCTGTACTTCTGTTACTAAGGATACTTCGAAAGTAGAATGTGGAAAAACTAAATATGTAAACTATTACACTTATACTGCAAGTAAAAAAAAGTGTACAAATTATTCTACTCCTAAAACTACATATAAATGGGGTAATGCAAAAGCTAAAGAATTATATAAAAATGGACAATGTGTTTTTAGTGTACCTTATGATAAAAAAGCAACACCTTGTACTAACGGAACATACTATTATGATGATGTTGAATGTGTTAAGTGTAATCATGGTTCTGTAGGCAAAGATGGAACGTGTGATAGAAATACTTGTTGTATAAAAAAGAAATATACAATACAAAAATGCATAGTAAAAACGACTGAGAAGGAGTGCACTAAGTATAAATATAGTGATTATACTAAGGACAAAGGAGTTAAAGTTGAAAAAGATAAATGTAAAAAATCAGGAACAGCAGGTACAGATGAGAAGTATTATATATGCGATTCTGATACTTATGTTTTAAAAACTCCATATACTAGAACTTGTAAATAAAAAAATAAAACAAAACGATAAACATTTATTGTTTTGTTTTTTCTTATGTGGTAAAATTATATATGCAGTCGAGGTGTATATGATGAATGAATTTATAAATGATTTAGGATATAATAATTTAATGATAATTATTGCTATTATTGTAGCAATAGTAATTGCTCTTATAATTATATTTATAATTGAAAAAGTTCAAAGAAATAGAAATTCTTTTGATGTTGTTGTGGAAAAATATGAACCTTCCTCTAATGTTTATTATAAAGATAATGTTACTGAAGAAGAAGCTAAGAAAAAGCTTGATGATGCTTATGAAAAATTATCTAATGAAGAAGAAGAGTTGATTACTCATACTAACTTTGAAAATGAGCAAGAAGAAAAAAGTGTTATTAGTTATGATGAATTAATAAGAGTAAGCAATGATATAGATGAAAGAAATGATTTATTACTTAAGGATGAAGGAACTGAACCTATAACTATTGAAGAACTTTACAAGAGGCATCTTGAAGAACAAAAAAGTGAAAGTAAAGATAAGTTAGATAATCCAGTGTTTATAGATGAAGAACCTAAGAAGTTTAAGAATTCTGAAGTTATTTCACCAGTTTTTGGAGTTTATAAAAATGTTGTTAAGACTAAATATACTGATGAAGAATTAGAAAAAACTGTTAATCTTGAGGATTTAGAAGTAGAAATTAGAAAAACTGAAGATTTTTTGAGAGAATTAAAGAAATTAAAGAATAAATTAGACTAATAATTTATTTTTTTTGGAGGTACGTATGAAAGTAGGAATATATACATTGGGATGTAAAGTTAATGCTTATGAAAGTGAATATATTGCATCACTTTTTAGAAATAGAGGTTATACTATAGCTTCTTTTGATGATGATTGTGATGTTTATGTAATTAATACTTGTACTGTTACTAATAATAGTGATAAGAAAGATAAGAAGATAATTAATCATGTTAGAAATAGTGATTCTTGTGTTGTTGTATGTGGTTGTTTTGTTGAAAGCCATAAGGACTATAATTTTGATGGTATTGATATAGTTATTGGTAATCATAATAAATCTAACATAGTTGATTTAGTTGAGGATTATTTCATCAATAAAAAACAAATTAAATTAATAGATAATAACATAATGAGAGTGGGCTTTGAAGATATGGAAATAACTACTTTTGAATCTAGAACAAGAGCTTTTGTAAAGATTCAGGATGGTTGTGAGAATTATTGTAGTTACTGTATTATTCCTTTTGTAAGAGGAAGATGTCGTTCTAAGGATAAGGATAAGGTTATTTCTGAAATAACTACATTAGTTAATAATGGATATAAAGAAATTGTTCTTACTGGTATTCATACTGGTAATTATGGTAGCGATTTAGGTATTAAATTTTCCTCTTTACTAGGTGAAATACTTAAGATTCCTAATCTTGAAAGACTAAGAATATCTTCGATTGAAATAACTGAGTTAGATGATGAATTTTTTAAACTTTTAAGCAATCCAATTTTATGTAATCATTTGCATATTCCATTACAAAATGGCTCTAATAGAATACTTGGTTTAATGAATAGAAAGTATACTAAGGAAGAATTTTATGAAATAGTGAAGAGAATAAGAAGTGTTAGAGAGGATATATCTTTGACTACTGATGTTATTGTGGGTTTTCCTGGTGAGACTGATGATGACTTTAATGAGAATGTAGATTTTATAAGAAAAGTTGGCTTTAGTAAAGTACATGTTTTTCCATATAGTAAAAGAGATGGTACTAAGGCTTCACGAATGGATAATCAAATTGATCCTAATACTAAGAAGAAAAGGACTAAACAGTTACTTGATATTTCTTTAGAGTTAGAGAGTAATTATTATAATAGTTTTATTGGTAAGGATGAAAAAGTTCTTATTGAAAAGGTAGAGGATGGTTATTCATATGGACATACTACTAATTATTTGTATTTAAAAATTCCCAAAGAATTAAAAGAAAATGAAATATATGATGTAAATATAAGTAAAGAAATGTTTTAATATTTATATTTTTGTGATACAATGTAATTGTATTGATGAGGAGGTCATTATGGCAAATTATAAAACTTTTGGTAATCAAGAAGAAAATGTATATAATTATGATGAAATGAAAAGGGAATTTAATAAGAGAGATTTAGACAATATGATGGAAGATAGCAAGAGAGAATATCTAAGAAATATTGAGTTAAGACATCAAGAAAGACTTGATGCAATAGAAAAGGCAAAAAAGAAAGCCTTTGCTATAGCACTTTCTGTTTCAATAGCAGTAGGAGCTGCTGGAATATGGTATGTTGATCATGTTATGAAGGATAAAATTCCTAGTGTTTCAAATGATATAACATCAGTTGAAGAATCTTATTCATACGATGATTTTATTGATTATTGTAATTATGTTACTGAAACTACTGGTGCTACTTTTATTCCATCACAAGAGAATTATCAACAAGTTGTGTTAAGTGGTGAATTAGGACAATTTATTCAAGAAAAAAGCAATGGTGGTAGAAAATTATGAATGAAATTATAATATTAGATGGAAGAGAATTTTTAGTAGTAGAAAGAGTTAATTTCTTTGGGTATAATTATCTATACGCTTATGCATTAGATGATACTGATGATTATACTATTTTAAAGGAAACAGTAAAAGATGGTAAAAAATTTGTTTCTAGTGTAACTGATGATGAAGAAATTGAAGAAATATTAAAAATGATTGGTAAGAGTATTGAAGAATAGTACTTGAAAAAGTACTTTTTTTGTTGTAAAATTAAACCATAAGAATAGACAAAATAGTCTAAAATGGAGGTA
>CAKOJO010000033.1 GCA_934090595.1 uncultured Bacilli bacterium
AACTTTAGATGTTATTGCTAAGTATACTGGACTTTCACTTGAAGAGCTTAATGTGTTAAAAGAAGGAATAGAGTAATATCTATTCTTTTTAGTTTCTTCTAATTTTAATAAAAATATAAATAATTTCTAAAAGAATATAGTTTTTTATGATTTTATTTGTTATAATTATCTTATAATAAAAAGGGATTGATAAGATGATAGGAAAAATTAAAGATATAGTACAAGATATTATAACAGTAGAACTTACAATTGATATAGATAAACAACCTAATTTAATAAACGTACATGTCATATTTGAATGGGATTCTAAAAAAGTAGTCGGGGAAATTACTGATATGAATAAACAAGAAGCAAAAGTTATGTTACTTGGAGAAATAATAGATAACAAGTTTTTACCTGGTATTGATAAAAAACCTTCTTTTAAATCAGTTGTTAGAATAGTAACAATTGAGGAATTAGCCTTAGTGTTAGGAGCCCAAGAAGAACAACAAGATACTATGTATTTTGGTAAATCTAGTATTTATGATAATTATAAAATAAATGTACCTTTCAATGGATTCTTTAATCATCATTTTTCAATACTAGGTAACACTGGATCAGGTAAATCATTTGCAACAGCAAGATTAATTCAAAATATATTTGAAAAAGCCAATCCTCCGAAAGGAGCAAATATTTTTATATTTGATACTTATGGTGAGTATGTAAATGCTTTCGCTGGTAGTAAAAATCCTAATATTCATTTCATTAACTATACAACAGATCCAACAGCAAGACCTGAAAAAATACTTAAAATACCAGTATATTTAATGAAAGCAGATGATTTAGCAATACTTCTTAATGCTGATTCCATCAATCAAATTCCAATAATAGAAAAAGCGTTAAAACTAGTTTGTATATTCAAAAAATCTGGGGACATTGCTCTACAATATCAAAATGATATCTTAGCAAGGGCTATACTTGACATCATGATAAGTGGAGAAAAAGCAAGTACTATGAGAGATCAAATTACTGCGATTCTGACGAGTTTTTCAACAGTGGATTTAAATCTTGATGCCAAAGTTTTCCAAATAGGATACACAAGACCATTAAAGCAATGCTTATATGTAGATAATACTGGTAAAATGCCTGATATGGAACTAGTAATAGATTTTATAAAAAAGTTCATTACACCAGGACTTGAATTACCTAGTCCTGATGGTAAAACTCATTATACTTTAAAGGACTTAGAGATAGCTATGGATTTTGCATTAATATCCGAAGGAGTACTATCGAATGAAAAAGTATTCGAATATGGTAATGTACTAAGTGTTAGACTTCATAACATCGCAGGAAGTGATTCAAGAAAATACTTTGATTTTAATAAATTTATGGAAAGAGATGAATATATAAAATTACTTCTTACAGATGAGACAGGTACAGATAAATGCCAACTAGTTAACTTTAATATTAACTATGTAACAGATCAAATGGCAAAAGCTATGACAAAGATTCTTTCTAAAATGATATATGAATCATCAACGGAATCAAAAGATAGAGCAGCAACTGCTTACCATATAATAATTGAAGAAGCACATAGATATGTTCAAAATGATAATGATGCAAAATTACTTGGATATAATATTTTTGATCGTATTGCTAAAGAAGGACGT
This sequence comes from uncultured Bacilli bacterium, assembly GCA_934090595.1. Taxonomy (GTDB): domain Bacteria; phylum Bacillota_I; class Bacilli_A; order RF39; family UBA660; genus JAEDJI01. The sequence continues at coordinate 1,650 of CAKOJO010000033.1, forward strand.
AAATATGGAGTTTTATTAGGACTTATTTCTCAAAGACCTACAGAACTTAGTGATACCGCTATATCACAATGTAGTAACTTCATAATATTTAGAACATATCATCCAAGAGATTTAGAATATATAAAAAGTATGGTACCTAATGTTTCTACTGAAATAGTAAGACATTTAAAAACGTTACAGCCAGGTAATTGTATAGTATTTGGTAGTGCATTTAAAGTACCAATAGCACTAAGATTAGATAAACCAAATCCAGAACCATTAAGTAATAATGCTGATATAATGAAATCTTGGTTTTAAAAGAATTAATAAATGTTAATACGACGCATCTTTTCATCAAAGAGACGTCGTTTTTATTATGATTATTATTTTAAAAATAAATTGTCAATAACTAGTCAAAAACTCTATAATATTATTGTATATCTAATAAAAATATTATAAAATTAACTTATAAGAAACTAAAGGAGTTTAAAATATGGAAAATAATAGGGAAAAGAAAATACTAATGATGATATCTTTATCATTATTTATGGTAGCAATATTATCTTTTGGGACATATGCTTTATGGATGTCCGCAAATGATTTATTAACAGGAACAAATACAATACAATCAGGACAAGTAAAGATGAGTTATAGTGAGTCAAATGAAATAGGTATGAATGATGCATTGCCTATAAAAGATAGTGAGGGAAAAACACTTAATAATTACTTTGACTTTCAAGTTCTTTCTTATATAAAGACAAGAGCAAATGATGATACACAAAGAAAACTAAATTATAACATAGTACTAGAACCAATAAGTGTAGATAATCCTTTAAACGACAATGAGATAAAAGTGTATCTAACTATGGTGGAGAATGGAAATGAGACAGTAGTGGTTGAACCTACTACAATAGATAAACTAAATCAATACATACTAAAATCACAAGAAGAAATATTTTCAAATGGAAAAGCAGAAGTAACAACAAGTTATAGACTTAGAGCATGGATTGGTGACAATGTTGATGCTAATAAACTTAGTGAAAAATCATATAGTTATAGATTTAGAGTAAATATTAATAATGATACAATAAAACAAGAAATAGTACCGTTATTAAATATACCAGTAGGTACGAATGGTATTGAAAAAGTAACACATGAAATAGATGATACATTACAAGTAGATAGTAAGTTTGCAACAGAATATAGATATCGTGGAGGAGACTCAGCAGTAAATAACTATGTAACATTTAATAATGAGGTATGGAGAATAATAGGAATAATACCAACTGAAGATACAGATGGTAATGTAGAAAATAGGTTAAAGATAATAAAAGATGCATCTATTGGTGATATGGAATGGAATGAAACAGAAGATACAACAACTAATACATATAATAACTGGATAACAGGAACATTAAATACATATTTAAATAATGATTATTATAATACATTAACGAGTGAAGCAAAAAGCATGATAGGAACAGCAAGATATTATCTTGGTGGATATAGTGATTCAAAAATAACAGCAGATGTAATGTGGCAATATGAAAGAAAAAAAGTTAATGGCAATGATTGTATTTCGAAAAGTTATTCTCAAACCGGTACAGAATGCTATTTTTATCGCACAAATCCAGTAATGCAAAATGATGCAAATAAAAAGGTAGCAATAATGTATGCAAGTGATTATGGGTATGCAGCATCAAAAGAATGTATAAGTAACTTGTATAGTTATAGTGATTCTGCAAGTTGCAAAACAATAAATAATTGGATAGATAAAAGTGCGGATATATGGTTGCTTTCACAAGGTTCAAATTATGGTGACTTTGCATTTTATGTGAATTCAAATAGTCAGTTTGATCTTACAAATGTTACCGATGCTTTTTTAAGCGGTCACGAATTTATGATACGCCCAGTTCTATTTTTGTCATCTAATGTAAAAATATCCGGAGGATCTGGAACAAGCTCTGATCCTTACACCTTATCAGTCAATTAATAATCAAATGGTATGCCTCTTGGTATATCATTTTTTCATATTTTCCTTGACTTAACCATATATTATATGGTAAAATCTATTTGTTTGAAGCCTCATTATGAAGTTTTAAACCACATTGAAAAGGTTAAAAAAACTATTTAGTTACCTTAAGAGTGAGTCTTAGTTTTAAAAGGAGGTAAATATGAGAGCTATTATTTTAACAGGTGGAAAACAATATGCTGTTGAAGAAAAATCAGTTATCTATGTTGAAAAGTTAGATGCTGAAGAAGGAAAAAATGTTGTTTTCGATAAAGTATTAATGCTTGATGGTAATGTTGGATGCCCTTATATCGAAGGAGCTAAAGTTACAGGAAAAGTTCTAAAACATGGAAAAAATAAGAAAATTAGAATTTTCAAATATGTTAACAAAAAGAAAAGTACTCGTAAAGCTCAAGGTCATCGTCAACCATATACAAAAGTTGAAATTACTAAAATTGGGTAATTAATATGATTAAAGTAAGTATCAAAAAAGAAAATGATTTAGTAAAACAAATCAAGATAACAGGACATGCTAATTATAACGAATATGGTAAAGATATAGTTTGTGCATCTTGTAGTAGTATTGTTATTACTACAGTTAATGCTATTTTAAGTATTGATAAAGATGCTATTGATTACCAAGATAAAAATGATTTTGAAATGAATGTATTAAAAGATGATGAAATTGTTAATAAATTAGTAAATAATATGATTTCATTACTTGAAGAATTAAAGCATGATTATCCTAAAAATATTAAAATCAATAAATAGGAGGAATATTATGATGAAATTGAATATCCAATTATTTGCACACAAAAAAGGTGGAGGTTCTTCATCAAATGGTAGAGATTCTGCTGGTAGACGTCTAGGAGCTAAAGTAGCAGATGGACAATTTGCAACAGCAGGTTCAATTATCTATCGTCAAAGAGGAACAAGAATTTATCCAGGTACTAATGTAGGAATGGGTAATGATCATACTTTATATGCAAAAATTGACGGTGTTATAAAATATGAAAGACTTGGAAGAGATAAAAAACAAGTAAGTGTATATGAAAAATAGTTTTAATACTATTTTTTTATTTTAAAAGATACTAACATATTCTAATGCTAGTATCTTTTATTTTGCTTAATAAATCATTCTTTAAATTCTCTTCTAATCTAATTTTATACACTATAGTATCCTTATAATCTTTACTTATTACTTCATAATCCTTTGTAATAGCTTCCAACAATTTTTTATTATCATAATTAGATTCAATACTTATTTCAATATATTTCTTATATGGAATAATATCAACCTTATCAATAGTTTCTCTAACACTATTTGAATATGCTCTAATTAAACCACCTGCACCAAGTTTAATACCACCAAAATATCTTATAACAACACATAAAACATTTTTTAAATTCTTTTTCTTTAATATTTCTAAAATAGGCATTCCAGCAGTCTTACTAGGTTCTCCATCATCATAAGCTTTTTCTTTATTATCAATAACATATGCATAACATATATGAGTAGCATCCCTATATTCCTTTTTTAATTCCTCTAAAATACTGTTTATTTCATCAACATCATTAACATAATAAACCTTACATATAAACTTAGATTTCTTCAGTATAATAATATTTTCTTCATTTTTACTAATAGTATTCATATAACCACCAAATTAATTATATCTTTTTGTAATAATCTTTGCAATATGTTATAATATGTTGCGAGGGATATTATGAGAAAAGAAGAAACAAATAATATATTACTTTATCCAATAGGATTTGATATTTCAAGACTATACAATTCATTAGTTTATGGTGTTATGTCTGAAGATGATTACAAAGAAAGAGGAGTGGCTTTTATAAAAAGCTCTTATGACCCAATTCATACTGGTGAAGTTAACTTATATAAATATGAAGACTATGAGAATGATGCATTACCAAGGAAAGAAACACACTATATTAATACCTCAATATGCTTAGTAATTGAATCTGATGTATTAGTATTTCCAATTAGTAAGGAAAACATCATCTCTATAGCTATTCCTAGTTGTTATGTTGATACTAGTCTAAATGAAATAAACTACTTAAACTTCAGTAATATGTCATATGAACAAATAAAAAATAATTGTGACACCTTTCTAAAAGCATTAGAAAAATATGGGTTTGAAAAAGATCAGGATAAATATGATAGTTCATACGATGTTTTAAGATATAGCTACAATCTAGGAAAAGACTTTGAAGAAGAAGTAGAAGACGCTCGTAATTACTTAAACGAAGATATTGGATATGATGTAAGAGATACATTTAGAAGAGTACTTAATAAACAAAATGGAATAACTTTACTAGATCTAATAAACTATCTAAACGAACAAACTTTAAACTTACCAATCGTACCACTCGAAGATGTATCACTAGTAAAAAGAAGAACAAAATAAGGGGGATATATGGTAGATAAAACAAAATTAAGTCTTGTTCCAGAAAATCCTGGATGTTACTTAATGAAAGATAAGGACAATAATATAATCTATGTAGGAAAGGCAAAAAACTTAAAAAGAAGAGTAAACTCTTACTTTAATAAAGTTCAAACAGGTAAAACAAAAGCACTTGTAGATAACATTTGCTCTTTTGAATACATAGTAACAAATAGTGAAGTAGAATGCTTGATACTTGAAATAAATCTAATAAAAAAATACAATCCTAAGTATAATATCCTATTAAAAGATGATAAAACATATCCTTATATCGTATTAACAAATGATAAATATCCTACTTTAAAAATAGTAAGAAGTAAAAATAGAAAAAAAATAAATGGTAAAGTATTTGGACCATATCCTAATGTGACTAGTGCTAGGGAAACAGTCGAAGCAATTAATAGAGTTTATCCTCTTAGAAAATGTGCTAAGTTAAAAAAAGATTATTGTCTTTATTATCATATTAATGAATGTTTAGGATACTGTAAAAATAACATTGATGAAGATAAAATATCTAATATGACTAAAGAAATAACTAGTATTTTAAATGGCAACTATAAACTTATTACCACTAAACTAGAAGACAAAATGAACAATGCATCAGAAAGATTAGACTATGAAAAAGCTCTTTTATATAAAAATATGATAGATAATATAAAAAGTACTATCAATAAGCAAATAATAGTGTCTAATGTAAAATATAATTTTGATGTATTTGGTTACTTTATAAAAGATGATTTTCTTACAATCGAAGTCCTTTTCATTCGTGAAGGAGTAGTAATAGGAAGATTCCATAAAGTATATGATGACTTTGTAGATATAGCAGATATCTATCTAAGGTTCATAATAGACTTTTATGAAAAATATCAACTACCTAAATCAATTATAGTAAATGATATTATAGATAATGAATTATTAAGTGATTACTTAAAATGTGATGTTATTATACCTAAAAAAGGTGATATTAAAAAAATACTTGATATGGCTAATCTAAATGCTGAAATTAACTCAAAAGAAAAAATAGAAACTATAAAAAAAGATAAAAATATAAGAACTGCTTTAATGAATGAATTAAAAACTAAACTTAAAATTAGTAGTGTATCTCAAATAGAACTATTTGATAACTCTCATTTATTTGGTACATATTATGTCGGAGGAATGGTTTGTTATACTGACTTTCTACCAAATAAAAAGATGTATAGAAAATACAAAATAAGTCTTGATGTAAAAGATGATCTTAGTGCAATGAAAGAAGTAATCTATCGTAGATACTTTAAATGCTTACTTGAAGACCTTCCATTACCAGACCTTATAATCGTTGATGGGGGAGAAACTCAAATAAAAGTAGCAAAAGATGTCCTAGAATCATTAAAACTAAATATAAAAATAATTGGACTAAAAAAAGATGATAAACATAGAACTAAATATATAATAGATGATAAATATAATACTATCGAAGTAAGTAGTGAACTATTTCTATACTTAACCCGTATGCAAGACGAAGTCCATAGATTTGCAATAACATACCATAGAAATATAAAAAGTAAAGGTAGTCTATCAAGCATTCTTTTAAACGTCTCAGGAATCGGAGATAAAAGAAGAAAAGAACTCTTAAAAAAATACTCATCAATTGATAAGATAAAAAATGCATCAATCGATGATTTGTCAACCATAATTCCAAAAGAAGTCGCAGTAGATTTACAAAAATATCTAAATGATTTATAATTATTTTGAGGTGAACTATGAAAAATATTTTAGAAATTAAAAACGTATCCAAAAAAATAGGTAAAAGACAAATACTAAATAATCTATCCCTTGAAGTAAAAGAAGGGGAAATATATGGATTTGTCGGACCAAATGGAGCAGGAAAAACAACTCTTATTAAAGTAATGCTAGGTCTTTATAAAAGTGATTCTGGTACCGTTAAAATAGACGGATATGATATTAAACATGACTTTGAAAATGCTATGAATGCAGTCGGAGCAATAATAGAAAATCCTGAAATGTATTCTTATATGACAGGTAAAGACAATATAGACCTGTATTTAAGAATGAATCCAAACTCTGATAAAAAATATGTAAAAGATGTAATAGATTCAGTAAAACTAGGTAATAGAATAAATAACAAAGTACGTACATACTCACTAGGAATGAGACAAAGACTAGGTATTGCTCAAGCACTTGTATCAAAACCAAAAATATTAATATTAGATGAACCAACCAATGGTCTAGATCCTCTTGGTATAAAGGAATTAAGAGATATATTAAAAAAGATAAGTAAAGAACAAAATATCGCAGTATTTATATCAAGTCATATCTTAAAAGAAATAGAACTAATCTGTGATAGAATAGCAATTATAGATAATGGTACAATCCTTGAAGTAAAAGATATGAATGATATAAAAGAAGACAAATTACAAGTATCATTTGAACTGTCTCCGATTGATAAAGCTGAAGAAATATTAAAAGATAAAAATATTTCATATGAAATAAAAGATAACCAAATAAAAATATCTATCCCTAAAGAAGAAATACCTAAATATAATAAATTATTTGTAAAAGAAAAAATTGATGTATATCAAATAAGAAAAGACATCAGGTCACTAGAAGACGAATTCATTGAAAAAACAAAAGGTACGAAAGGACAAATTAAGTAGGTGATGATATGAAATTAATAAAATTAACTTATAATGAAATATTAAAACAAGTAAAAAAGAAAGGCTTTATAATTAGTTTATGTATATTAATACTATTTTCAGTAGGTTTACCAGTACTATATAGACTATTTGCTTATAATGATACAACATATCCTTTATATGATAAGATAGATAAAGAATATTACACAGAACAAATAGTGAAAAAACCTAGTACTAGTGAAGATAAACTATTCAATGAATTAATAAATGAAAAAGTATCTATTATGGATAGTGCTATTAATAAAAAAGAACAAAGTACAAGCTTTAAAAATATGTTGTATGAAGAATATATAAATACAAAATTAAATATAATTGTACTTGATAAACTAATTAATAATGAAAAAGTAAATACTAAAAATATAGATGAATGGTTCATACTTAATACAACTGATTATACTAATTATACAAAAGAAGAATTAATAAAAGAAAAAGAGACACTTAAAAAAGAAGAAACAAAGTTAAAAAGTACTATTGATAAAAGTGATTATACTTGGTATTTAAATAAACAAATACAAATGATGTCAAATGATAGTGAAAATGATAAAAAAATAATTAGTCTATTAAAAGAATTAATAAGTCTAAATATAACAGATGAAACTGACTTTAGAGCACAAGAAGCAAATAGAATAATTGACTATTATAATCAAAAAGAATATATAATAACAGAACAAGAATATAATAAACAAAATAATAATCTATCATATGATACCTATGTAAAAATAACAAAAGAAAAAAATAAAGAAATAGATAATAATATTTTAAAATCATACTATGCAATTAGAAATGATTATGAATATTCTAATAATGCTAAAACTACATTAAATGAAATAATTACTAATAATATAACAGTAATAAGTATCATAATAGTAGTAATTGCTGGAGGAATAGTAGCTAATGAATTCCAAAAAGGAACAATCAGACTACTAGTAATAAGACCAAGTAAAAGATGGAAAATACTTCTATCTAAGTTCTTAGCAGTAATATCATTAACAATCATATTTGGAGTAATGACATATATCATGTCATTTATTACATGTGGTATATCATTTGGATTTAAAGAACTATTTACAAACAATCTATCAGTTGTAGGAACACAAGTAGTAAAAACATCATATATAGCAAGTACAATATCAGCATTATTTATACAATTAATACCAATAATCTTCATAGTGCTTGGAGCATTCTTCTTATCAACCATTACAAATAGTACAGCCCTTTCAGTAGGATTATCAATATTTGTTCTAATGGGATGTAATCTTGCTATGATGATTCTATTAATGCTAAAGTTTCCATTCGTAGATTTAACATTCTTACCATATCTAAACTTTAATCAATTTGTTCCAATGAATAAGATAACTCTATTAGATAATTATATGATGTATCAAATATATTACACGTTACCTAAAGCATTATTAGTATTAGGAATATGGGGTGTTGTTTTATACACAATTAGTAATATAATATTTACTAAAAAAGATATAAAAAATTAAGGAGGAAAACATGAAAGAAGAAAAGAAAAAGAAAGTACCGGGTTGGGTAATCTTAATAATAGTTCTAGTATCAATATTTATGGTTTTACCAGCCTTAGTATTTATAGGAATAACAGTATACTTTATATTTAATGACTATGATGAAGTAGGAATAGTAGAAGAAGGAAACTATACTATAATAGATGATAGCTTTAAAATAGACAATACAACAGTAAAAGGATTTTATGATAAAGAAACAGATACATACTATGTTACAGGATCAATAAAAAATACACTTGAAGATGAATGTCGTAACTATGTAAATATATCTTACAATGTATATGATAAAGATGGAGATTTACTAGGAACTGCAAATGCTTATATAGATAACCTGGGAAAAGGTCAAATTTGGAAGTTTAAAGCTTATTATACAGATATTGATTCTAAAGATGTAGTAAGTTATAAACTAGATACTGTTGAACATTACAGTGATTTAAATTAAAGTACTTGAAAAAGTGCTTTTTTTATTAATGTTTTCTATACTTTTATGTTGCAATAAATAATGTGTTTTAAAAATGGTACATAGTAATAATAAGTATATATTTAAAATAAAAAAGAAATAAGTATAAACAAGTCTTATTTCTTTTTTGAATTAAGTAAAACAGTTAACACAATTGGTTTTCTACCTGTTGATTCTTTTATAAATTGTGTTAATGTCTTAGTAAGTTCTAATTTAATATCATTAAATGTAGTCTTTTTATTCTTAAATAGAGTAGTAATAGTATTTTCAGATATCTTTTCAATTTGTTTTATTAATTCTTCATTTTCATTAATTAATATAAACCCTCTAGTAGTAACCATTGGCTTAGATAATATTAGTCTTGCTTCCATATTTATATTTGCAATAACTACTAGAATACCATCATTAGCCATGTTCTTTCTATCATTTAATACTGCAGTAGAAATATCACCAATTCTATTACCATCTACATATGTTTCTAAAACATCAAAGCTTCCAACTTTAGTAATATGTCCTTTATCCATTTCTAAAACGTCACCATTATCAAGTACAAATGTATTTTCTTTTGGAACGTCACATTCTGTAGCGAGTTGTGCATGTCTTTTTAACATTCTATATTCCCCATGAATAGGCATTACATACTTTGGATTAGTAAGTCTAATCATAAGTTTTAATTCATCAGTCATACCATGTCCAGAAGCATGTATTTCACTATCATTTGATGTAGTATATACCTTAACTCCTTTTAAATATAAGTTATTTATAGTATTAGCAATTGCATTAGCATTACCTGGAATAGCAGAACTTGAAAATATTACTATATCATTTGGCATTAACTTAATTTGTTTATGAATACCATCTGCAATACGAGAAAGTGCCGCAAGTGGTTCACCTTGAGTACCAGTACAAAGTAATGCAACCTTACCAGGTTCCATAGAATTAGCAACCTCTGGAGTAACGATCATATTCTTAGCATCTATATATCCACCTTCGATTGATATATTTATATTATTTTCCATACTTCTTCCGAAAATACAAATCTTTCTATCAAACTTTTTACATGTTTCAATAATATGTTTAAGTCTATATATATTTGATGCAAAAGTAGCAATAATTAATCTGTTATCTTGATGCTTTGAAAATACTTCATTTAAAGCCTCATCTACTTTTGATTCAGATAAAGAAAATCCTTCATCCAAAACATTAGTACTTTCGGTCATTAATAAAGTTACGCCCTCAGTACCAATTTGAGCAATTTTAGCAAGATCACATACAGGTCCGATTGGAGTTAAATCAAACTTAAAGTCTCCGGTTTCTACTATTGTTCCATTAGATGTTTTAATAACTATACCATGTGAATCTGGAACAGAGTGGGTTGTTCTAAAAAATGAAACTTCAAAGTTTTTATACTTTAACTTATCCTCACTTTTATATGGTCTTAATCCTTTATATTGAATATTTCTATCTTCTAATTTCTTTTTTATAAGTGCATAAGCTTGATTAGGAGCAAATATAGTAGGAATATGTATATTTTGTAATAAAAATGGAATAGCACCAATATGGTCTTCATGTCCATGAGTTATTATCAAAGTCTTAATCTTTTTTTCATTCTTCTTTAAAAAATCAAAATCAGGTAAAACATAATCAATTCCTCTTAATTCACTATCAGGAAAAATAACCCCAGCATCAACAATGATAATCTCATCATTTTGCATAAAACAATACATATTTTTTCCGACTTCTCCTAAACCACCTAATGCAAAGACATAAGTCTTATCGGGTTTAAACATAATTTATAATCTCCTTTCATTAATTTTTAATATAAGAATCAACCAATAAAGATTATACTATAAAAAACCTCATTTGTCTACAAAAACATATGTTTTAGTGTAAATTAACTATTGAAAAACAATTAAAAATATTGTAGAATTAACTTATAAGAAACTATGGAGGTAAAACTATGACAAACAATAATTCGTATGGGGGGGGGGC
>CAKOJO010000034.1 GCA_934090595.1 uncultured Bacilli bacterium
AGTTTATATGTCTTTTATTTTATAAAAAAGTGTATATAATGCTTTACACATTACACACACTAAAAATTATACAACCATAATATAATATATAACTTAATATATTTATTATTGCTTTTTTTTCTTTTTTTATTGTATAATCTTTTCGGAGGTTAATGATATGAATGATTTAATTATAAATGAAATGAGTAATGATTTAGGTATTAGTGTTTCTAGGGTTCGTAATGTTTTATCTTTGCTTAGTGATGGGAATACTATACCTTTTATAGCTAGATATCGTAAAGAGGTTACTGGTAATATGAATGAGGATGATATTAAGAAGATTAATGATGTTTATATGTACCAAGTTAATTTAATGAAGAGGAAAGAGGATGTTATTCGTCTTATTGATGAGAAGGGTATGATGAATGATGATCTTAAGAGAAAGATTCTTTCATGTTCTAAGCTTGTTGATATTGAGGATATTTATTTACCATATAAAGAGAGGAAAAAGACTAAGGCAAGTGATGCTATTGCTAATGGTTTAGAGGGTCTAGCTAAGATGATTTTGTCTTTTCCTATTAATAGTAGTTTAGAGGATCTTGTTAATAATTATAAGTGTAAAGTGTCATCTTATGATGAGAAACTTACTGGAGCAGGTTATATAATTTCTGAGTATATTAGTGTTAATAGTTATTATCGTAAGTATATTAGGAATTATTTATATAGAAATAGTGTTATTAGTTCTAGTAAAAAGAAAAATAGTGTTGATGATGGTCTTGTTTATGAAATGTATTATGATTATAGTGAGTCTATTTCTAAGATTAAGCCTCATCGTATTCTTGCTCTTAATCGTGGAGAAAAGGAAGGTATTCTTAGTGTTAGTATAGATAGTTTAAAGGATAATGTTTTGTCTTATCTTAATGATAAGGTTATAAAGAATAAGTCTTCTTTTGTTTGTTCTTTTGTTTTATCCTGTATACAGGATAGTTATAAAAGACTTATATTTCCTGGTATTGAGCGTGAAATAAGGAGTGAACTTACTGATAGGGCTAGTGTTAGTGCGATCGATAATTTTTCTAGTAATTTAAAGAATTTACTTATGACTCCGCCGATGAAGGGTATTAATGTTTTAGGATTTGATCCTGCTTTTCGTACTGGTTGTAAGCTTGCTGTTTTGGATAAGACTGGAAAGGTTTTGGATATTAGTGTTATTTATCCTCATGAGCCTAAGTGTTTGTATGAAGAGAGTAAAAGAACAGTTCTTTCTTTGATTGATAAGTATAATATTAATGTTGTTGCTATTGGAAATGGTACAGCATCTCGTGAGAGTGAAGCTTTTATAGTGGATGTTTTAAAGAGTAGTAATAGTGATTGTAAGTATATTATTGTAAATGAGGCGGGTGCTTCTGTTTATTCTGCGAGTAGTCTTGCTAAAAGTGAGTTTCCTAATCTTGATGTTTCAGAACGTAGTGCTATTTCAATAGGAAGAAGGCTTCAAGATCCATTGTCTGAGCTTGTTAAGATTGATCCTAAGAGTATTGGGGTTGGTTTGTATCAACATGATGTTAAGCAAAAGGAACTTAGTGAAGCTCTTGATTTTACTGTTTCTAGTGTAGTGAATGCTGTAGGAGTTAATGCTAATACTTGTAGCTCTTCGATTCTTTCTTATGTTTCTGGTCTTAATAAAAAGAGTATTTCTTGTATACTTGATGAGAGAAATAGGCTTGGTAAGTTTAAGAATAGAAATGATTTAAAGAAGATTAAGGGTATTAGTGATAAGGTTTATGAACAAGCTATTGGATTTATTAGAATTAATGATGGGGATAATCCTCTTGATAGGACTAATATACATCCTGAGAGTTATGATGTTGTTTATAAGTTACTTGATGTTTTAGGACTTAGTATTTCTGATATAGGAAAAGAGTCTTTTAATAGTATTTTAGATAGTGTTGATACTTCTAAAATAGATTTTGTTGATAAGTATACTTTACTTGATATAATAGATAATTTAAAGAAGCCTCTTCTTGATCCTAGAGATGAACTTGTTAAACCGATTTTGAAGAATGATATTTTAAAGATTGATGATCTTAGTGTTGGAATGAAGCTTCAAGGTACTGTTAGGAATGTAGTGGACTTTGGTTGTTTTGTTGATATTGGTCTTAAGAATGATGGATTAATTCATATATCACAACTTAGTGATGGTTATATTAAGCATCCTAGTGATGTGGTTAGTGTTGGAGATATAATTGATTGTTATGTTTTAGAGGTATTTAAGGATAAGAACAAGGTTGCTCTTACTTTGAAGAAGTAATGTTTTTAGTGAACGATTTTCCTTATTTTTCAAAAATTGTTCAGTATAATTATATTGGAGGGATAACTATGATAAAACGTGAACATTATATTGAAGATATACGTGGTTTTTATGATTCTGATTTGATAAAGATAATTACTGGTATACGTAGATGTGGTAAATCAATTATTCTAGAGCAAATTAGAGATGAATTGAAAGAAAAGACTGATAATATTATTTATTTGAATTTTGAAGATGAAAGTATTCTTACTAACATATCTTCTTGTGATGAATTATTAGAATATGTTGATTCTAATAGAAAAGATGGTTTATGTTATGTTTTTCTTGATGAAATACAAGAGGTTACTGATTGGGCTAAGGCTTGTAAAACTCTTAGATTGCATAATATTTCTTTATTTATAACTGGTTCTAATTCAAAGATTCTTTCTAAGGAGTTTACTAATGAGTTTAGTGGTCGCTATGTTTCTTTTAGAATAAGACCATTTGTTTATAAAGAGATACTTGAATATTGTGAAAGTAGTAATATATCTTATAGTATTTCTGATTATCTTGTTTGGGGTGGTTTTCCTAAACAATTAGATTTTTCTAGATTGGAAGATAAGAAAAGATATTTGGATGAAATATATAATTCTATTGTTTATAAAGATCTTATAGTTAGATTTAGTATTAAAAATGTAGAATTGTTTAAAAAAATTACTAATTATGTTTTAAGATCTAATTCTAGAATATTTTCTGGTAGGTCTATTGAAAAGTATTTAAAGGATGAAAAGGTTAAAGGTTCTATTAATACTATTGTTAAATATGTTGATTATTTAGAACAAGCATATATTATAGATAAAGTTAAAACTTATTCTAATTCTACTAAAAAGGAATTGTCTTATTATTATAAAGTGTATGATTCTGATGTTTCTTTTAATTCTATTTTATGTATGGATAATAGGTTTGATATTAGTCATAATTTAGAAAATATAGTTTATAATGAATTATTATATATGGGATATGTTGTTAATGTTTTCTCTATTGATGGAAAAAAAATAGATTTTGTTGCTTTTAAAGATAATAAAAAATATTATATTCAAGTTGCTTATTCTGTAGCGGATGATAAAACTTATGATAGAGAGTTTAGAGTTTTCAATAATTTAGATAATAGTTGTAAGAAAATACTTATTACTAATGATGATATAGATTATTCTACTAGTGTTGTTGAACACATTAAGTTTAAAGATTTTTTATTAATGAATTCTTTGGATTAGTTTTTGTACCTGCCTTTATGGTGGGTTTTATTTTGGAAAAATGTGTAAAAATAGTCGTAAAATGTATGGAAAAATGTGAGAAATTGCTATTGAAATGGCCGGAAAAATGTGATTAATACATTATTTTGGTGAAAAATATAGCTATAAAAAAGAATGAAATGTTTAATATTTAGAAGTTTGTAATGGTTTTATTTTACTATTGTTAAAAGTACTTATTTAGTGTTATAATAGGTTTAGTTTAGTTATATGGAGGTTTTTATATGAGGTATGTGTGTTTATTTATTATAACTTTTGTACTTGTTATATTTTATTATTATTTAATAGAGTTAAGAAAAGTTAAAAAAATTACTAAGAGAGGTTTGCCTGTTGAATTAAAGTTATTTTTAAATATGTATAATGTAAATACTAAGAAAGAGTCTTATAATAGTATTATGAAAAAGCTTATTGTTATAATTGCTTGTGATACTGGTATTATGTTGCTTATTACTGAGTTGTTTTCATCTATTATAGTTAAAATAGCAGTTGCTATTCCTTGTGTGTTGTTTCTTTTAATTATAAGTTACAAATTATTAGGATTTTATTATAAAAAGAAGGGATTGATTAAGAATGAATCATAGTGAAATAGAAAAAAAATGGAGAAAGTATTGGGAAGATAATGATACTTTTAAGACTGATGTATGGGATTTTTCTAAGCCTAAGTTTTATGCGCTTGATATGTTTCCGTATCCATCAGGAGTAGGTCTTCATGCAGGGCATCCTGAGGGGTATACTGCGACTGATATTGTTTCTCGTATGAAGAGAATGCAAGGTTATAATGTTTTACATCCAATGGGGTTTGATTCTTTTGGGTTACCTGCTGAACAGTTTGCTATTAAGACTGGGAAGAATCCTAATGGGTTTACTGATACTAATATAAAGACTTTTGTGGAACAGTTGAAATCTTTAGGTTTTTCTTTTGACTGGAGTAAGTGTGTGTCTACTCATGATCCTAAGTTTTATAAATGGACTCAATGGATATTTAAAAGAATGTATGAGGATGGTCTTGCTAAGTATGTGGATATGCCTGTTAATTGGTGTGAAGAGCTTGGTACTGTTCTTGCTAATGATGAAGTTATTGATGGTAAGAGTGAAAGAGGAGGGTATCCTGTTGTTAGAAAGAATATGAAACAATGGGTTATTGATATGCCTTCTTATGCTGAAAAGTTACTTAATGGACTTGATGAGGTTGATTGGCCTAGTTCTACTAAAGAAATGCAAAGAAATTGGATAGGTAAGAGTGTTGGTGCTTTGGTAGATTTTAAAGTTAGTGATAGTGATTATAAGTTTACTGTTTTTACTACTAGATGTGATACTTTATATGGTGCTACTTATTGTGTTCTTGCTCCTGAACATGAGCTTGTTGATAAGATTGTTACAGATGAATGTAGAGATAGTGTTGATGCTTATAAGAAGGAATGCTCTTTGAAGTCTGAACTTGAAAGAACTGAGTTAAATAAGGATAAGACTGGTGTATTTACTGGTAGTTATGCTATTAATCCTGTTAATAATAAATTAATACCTATTTGGATAAGTGATTATGTTTTAGTAACTTATGGTACTGGTGCAATTATGGCTGTTCCTGCTCATGATGAAAGGGATTATGAGTTTGCTAAGAAGTTTGGTATTGATATTATTCCTGTTATTAAGGGAGGAGATATTAGTACTGGTGCTTATACAGGAGATGGAGTACATATTAATTCAGGATTTTTGGATGGTCTTAATAAAGAGGATGCAATTAATAAGATGATTTCTTATTTAGAAAGTAAGAGTCTTGGATGTAAAAAAGTTAATTATCGTTTGAGAAACTGGATTTTTGCACGTCAAAGGTATTGGGGTGAACCTATTCCTATTGTTCATTTTGAAGATGGAACTAGTTGTGCTTTAAAGGATGATGAACTTCCTTTAGTGTTACCAGAATTAGAAGATTATAAGGCTAAGAATGGTAAGGCTCCACTTGATTCTGCTTCTTCTTGGGTTAATATAGTTTATGATGGTAAGAAGGCTAAGAGAGAGACTTCTACTATGCCGGGATCTGCTGGTTCTAGTTGGTATTTCTTAAGATATATTGATTCTGATAATGATGATTGTTTTGCTAACTTTGAGCTTCTTAAGCATTGGATGCCTGTTGATCTTTATGTTGGAGGACCAGAACATGCTGTTGGGCATTTACTTTATTCTAGGATGTGGAATAATTATTTGTATGATAAGGGACTTGTTCCTGTAAAAGAACCATTTAAGAAGTTAGTTCATCAAGGTATGATTTTGGGAGAAAATGGTATTAAGATGGGTAAGAGATATCCAGAATATGCAATTAATCCTAATGATATAGTAAGAGAGTATGGTGCTGATACTTTGCGTCTTTATGAAATGTTTATGGGACCTTTAGAAGCTGATAAGCCATGGAGTAGTACTGGTGTTATTGGTGCTAGAAAGTTTATTGAAAGGGTTTATCGTTTATATACTGAAAGTGATAAAATTAAGGATATAGATAATTCTAATTTGGATAGAGTATATAATGAGACTGTTAAGAAGGTTACTAATGATTATGAAACTCTTAATTTTAATACCGCGATTAGTCAAATGATGATATTTATTAATGCTGTTTATAAGGAAGATGTTTTTCCTAGAAAATATGCTTTAGAATTTATTAAGTTGTTTAATCCAGTGTGTCCTTATGTTACTGAAGAATTATGGAGTTTAATGGGTCATGATAAGAGTATTGCATATGAGGCATGGCCTAGTTATAATGAAGATTTGCTTGTTGATTCATTTAAGAAGATTGCTGTTCAAGTAAATGGTAAAGTAAGAGGAGAAATTACTGTGTCTTTAGATTTAGATGAAGATGCTATAAAGGAAATGGCTCTTAATGATGAAAATGTAAAAAGACATATTGATAATAAAGAAATAGTTAAGGTTATTGTTATAAAAAATAGAATAGTCAATATTGTAGTAAGATAAAGTTTTAAGACTTTGTCTTTTTTTCTTGTTTTGAATTATTAAATGTGGTATCATATATGTTAGATAATAATATTGATTGTAACGATAGAGGATGATATTATGATTGATAGATTTTTAAGTTTAAATAAAAAGATGAAATTATCAGTTATATTATTTGGTGTAGGTTTGATTGGACTTTGTCTTATTTTAGTGAGTCAGTCTTATGCAATATTTTCGGGGACTACTACTGATTCAAATGATCAAATAGTTAAACTTGGTAGTTTAGAAGTTATACTTAATGAGCCATCAACTGGTATAGATTTAGGACTTAGTCCAATGAGTGATGTTGATGGATTACTTCAAAATGATGTTTATAGTTTTACGGTAGAGAATACTGGTAGTGCTAATGCAATGTATAAAGTTAAAATAATAGATGATGATGCCAGTAAAGCATCTTATACTGGTACTTTATTAGATAAAGGATTGGTTAAGATTGGACTTACTGTAAATGGTAAGGAAAAAGGACCATTTACTTTATCAGAATTAAATGAATTATTGAATGAAAAAGAGTTAAAAAGCGGAAGAAAAGATCATTATAAATTAAGATTATGGATTAGTGAAGATGCTAATTTAGATGAAATAACTGATCAACAAATATTTTTGAAATTAAAGCTTGAAGCTGAACAATACTTTACTGAAATAGCAAGTACTTTAGATAATAGTGGTGCTAATGCTCCGGAGCTTGCTAGTAATATGATACCAGTGTATTATGATGATACAGATAATGTATGGAGAAAGGCAGATAGTAATAATAAAGATAAGAAATATCAATGGTATGATTATGATAAAAAGATGTGGGCTAATGCTGTTACTGTTAATGATACAGTAAAAAATGAAACTGTTTCTGATAATAAAGGTGTTAATCTTTCTAATGGTTCTGTACTTTTTAAAACTTATTCGTCTTTTACTAGTGGTGGTCATAATATTAATAATGCAAAGAGTTATACACAAATAACTGTTAATATTAATACTGCTGGTACATTTGGTTTTAAGGCTACTGTATCTAGTGAGGCTAGTTATGATAAATTA
Organism: uncultured Bacilli bacterium; assembly: GCA_934090595.1. Classification (GTDB taxonomy): domain Bacteria; phylum Bacillota_I; class Bacilli_A; order RF39; family UBA660; genus JAEDJI01. Next base: position 7,609 of record CAKOJO010000034.1, read on the forward strand.
ACGGTTACTGTTAGTAAAAATGGTGGTACTGTTACTACTGTTGCTAATGGTATAAGTGGTTCTAATAGTAATACTTATTCTGATACTGCTGCAGTTGGAGATGTTTATGTTATAACTGCTCAGTATACTAAAGATGGAAGTAGTCATTCAAATAATGATAATGGAGTTCTTGATACTTTTACATATCCTTCGAATAGTAGTGTGACATATACAGATAGTGTGACTGCTGGTGGTACATCTGGACAAGATTGGACTGCTGTTGAAGGTACTAGTAGTACTAAAAGTGGTGTTATAGTGGGTAATAGTATTTTATATGATGACACATCAAAACAGTATAATTTGATTGATACTTCTTTTAGTGCTATCTCTAATAATATAGTAGGAAAGTATATATGTTCTAATGTTGTAGATAGTTCTTGTGAAAAAGTATATAAAATAGTAGAGGCTTCTAATAATATTACAAAAGTTAATGAATATGCGACGAGTGTTGTGTCACGTAGTGAGTTTTTAAAGGCAAGTGTTGGGACAAGGGTATCTATGGATGATATAAATACAATGTGGGTATGGATACCAAGGTATACGTATACATATTTAAATACAAATACTCCACAGGAAATTAATGTGGAATTTGAAAGCTATAATGATAGTAATGGTACTATAGTATGTAATGATAGTGTTTTAGGTAGTGGAACGACATCACAAACATGTACAGATTCTGTAAATGGTGGATTAGTTTCAGAAACTAGTACGTATACACATCCGGCATTTACATTTGGTGATAAGGAATTATCTGGAATATGGGTAGGAAAGTTTGAAAATAGTGCTAAAACAATACTTACTTCATCAAGTACTGCTGAGTCAGAGATAATTATAAAACCGGATGTTCAATCTTTAAGATATAAAGCAATATCATATCACTTTAGAGATATAAGACAAATGGAAAAGGCAAGTAATATATATGGTTTTGAACAAAGTAGTAGTACAACGTTTGCTTATACAGGAGAACTTACTGGTGATACAAATAGTATAGATACTCATATGATGAAAAATACAGAATGGGGAGCAGTAACATATTTATCACATAGTAAGTATGGAGTAAACAAAGAAATTAATATAAATAATTCAAGTGGTTATTATACAGGAAGAAGTGGTGGTGGTGTTAGTGGTTCAACTGCAATAAAAAATGTATATACGAATCAAACATCAACTACACAGTATAATACATATGGTTTTTATACATATGATGGTTATTTACTTGATTATAATACTAATACTAAGAGTACAAAAAAAGATATGAGCAAAATTGCTAGTACAACTGGAAATATATATGGTGTATATGATATGAGTGGTGGATCTTATGAATATATGATGGGTAATATGGTTAATTCATCAAATCAGTTTTATGTTTCGAGTGCTGCATCTTGGAGTACAACTTTATATCCATTATCAAAGTATTATGATGGTTATACTTATAATTCATCAAATACTACATATACAAGAGGAAGATTAGGGGATGCAACAGTTGAAATGGCACCAACAGGAACAACTGGTAATTGGTATAAAGATTATGCTGCTTTGCCTTATAGTTCTTATACTTGGATTATGCGTGGTGGTTATTATTCATCAAGCACTAATGATGGGATTTTCTTTTTTAATTATGCTAATGGTGCATATTCTGCCAATACATCTTCTCGTTCTGTTCTTAATATTTTAGAATAATTATTTTATAAATTGCAAATGATTTAAAAATGTGATACTATTGTTATAGTAGGAGGTTAGTATGAAAAAGAAAGGTAAGATAATAGTTTTGGTTGTAGTGATAGTAATCTTATTACTAGGGGTAGTTGGATACGTTAAGTTTAAAGATTCGTTCAAATTTAGTAAGGAGTATAATGTTTCTAAATTTAATAATTTTTCTTATAAGAGTTTATCTGATGTATTTGATATGCTAAATGATAAGGAAAGTGGAATAGTATTCTTCTGCTACAGTGATAATTCTTGGTGTAAAGAATATGTTAAGGTTTTAAATGATGCATCTTTAGATAATGGTGCTAAAGTTTATTATGTTGATATTAAGAATGATATGGATAATAAGAGTGATAGTTATAATAAACTTGTTACTTTATTGGAAAACAGATTGTATAAAGATATTACTGGTAATGAAGTTTTATATGTCCCATATTTGATGTTCTTTAAGGATGGGGTTATTACTTCATATGATAATGAAACTTCTTTAGTAGTTGGTAATGTTACTGCTGATAGTTATTGGACTGTTGATGGAATTAAGAACTTTAATACTAGGTTTAAGTCTTTTTATAAAGAAATTAAATAGTGGGGTGATGATATGAGAAATAAAATATTATTTATTGTTTTAGGTTTGTTTATGATTTTACCACTTTCTGTGTATGCTGGTGGTGTAGTTAATTGTTCTGATGTAAATGGTAGTGATGTTTTAAATAATTGGCAAAGATATACTGGTGATTCTTATAAGACATTAGCTGGTGGTTATGTTAGTTATTGTGAGACTAAAGATGAGAGTGATTCTAATTTGAATAGTGGTGGGAATATATTTGAACTTATTTATGATAGTCCTACTAATGGGAAGTATAGACTTTATTGTTTAAATCACGGTCTTAATGCTCCGGTTGGTTCTACTTTATCAAGGGTTTCTACTACTTGGGATAAAGGACCTGCATGTGCTTTTTATAAGTATAATGATTCAGGTACTAATGCTAGACATAATAGAATAAGATATATTCAAAATAAGTGTACTGTTGCATGTGATGGTAGTGCTGGAGATTCTTCTTCTACTTGTTGTGCTACAGATCAATGTACTGATAATTTTATATCTGATGATTGTGTTGGAGATAGGAAAAGTCAACCTAGTGATGCTGGTAATGGTATAAGTATTGGTAATATAACTGAAGAAAGTTCTACTGGTAATTATTTTGTATTTAAGGCTAGTGTTACTATGAGTGGTAAAGTTAAAAGTTATGACGCTAGTATTGCTCCTTCTATAACTGGTGCATTTGTTACTGATAGTATTTCTGGTACTAGTAGCGTTACTAATACTAGTGCTACTACTTTATATATTAAAGTTCCTAAGAGTTCTGTTACTACTAGTATGACTTCTAATTTAAAAGTTGTAGCAAAATATGAAATTAGTTGTACATATAAAAGATTTGGTCTTACTTATTATATGCCTACTAAAGGTGGAATAAGAATTGCTGATGAACAACGTGTTGCATTTAGAGAAGTAGATGAAGTTAAACCTACTGAAAATAAATCTAAAGAAGATACTTCACCATTTTCACTTACTCCTGAAGAATCTACTGATGAATATATAATTGTTAGTAAGATTGATGCTGATACTGGTGATAAGTTACCTGGTGCAGTATTTGGACTTTATAAAGATAATAGTTGTAGTAGTTCTGCTAATGATATTTATGGTAATAGTACTGTTACAACTGATGGTAATGGTACTGGTTATTTCTTTGTTCCTGCTGACAGTGGTGATTATTATTTAAAGGAAATAAGTGCTCCAAGTGGATATACTCCTTCTTCTAGTTGTACTAAGGCATTGATTAATAATACAGTAGTGGTTGAAAATAAAAAAATTCCTGAAGAGGTGTATGGTAAGATTATTATTAATAAAAAAGATATGGCTAGTTCTCAAGGTATTGAGGGTGTAAAATTTGAACTTTTAATGGATGATAAAACTACTAGTGCTACTGATAAGGATGGTAATACTATTGGTGCTCTTACTACTGATGCTGATGGTAAAATTGAAGTTTCTAATCTTAAATATGGAACATATTATTTGAAAGAGATTGAAGCTCCTGAAAATTATATTATGTCTGATGAGTTAATTGAGGTAGTAGTTGATAGAGAAGTTGTTAATACTACTGTTGAGAATGCTCTTAGAAATATTACTATTATAAAAGTTGATAGTGTTACTAAGGAAGTTGTTACTGGTGGTAAGTATAGAATAGTAGATGAAGAAGGCAATACTGTTGCAGAGTTTACTATGGATAATGGTACTTATTTACTTGATGTAGCTGCAGGTAAATATACATTTATAGAAATTACTCCTCCAAAGGGATATGTTGATGCTAATGTTACTTTTGATTTTGAAGTATCTGATGAAGGAAATGTTACTATTACTTCTTCTGATGATAGGCATTATTATGTAAGTGAAAATATGGCTATTACAGTTGTAAATGATAAAGAAGAAATAGTACCTGATGTTCCTAAGACTGGTGTACTTACTAATGGAATGATTATTGGAATAGGTGCATTATTAATTATTGGTGGTGCTTCTTCAATAATAATTATTAAAAGAAAAAATAGTTAGTTAAAAATCTCGGATGATTGTCAAATAGTGTGTGTAGACACAAAATAAGCAATAATAATTATTATTATGAAGCTGATGCAAATGCA
>CAKOJO010000035.1 GCA_934090595.1 uncultured Bacilli bacterium
TATATGTCTTTTATTTTATAAAAAAGTGTATATAATGCTTTACACATTACACACACTAAAAATTATACAACCAAAATTTCTGATTATAGAAATTTTTTCTTTTTATTTGACATTTATTTTTAATTGTGTATAATTAAGTTAGAGGTGATAAGATGAAGAATATTTCAAATACTTTATGGGGGATTGTTTTAATTGCTTTGGGTCTTATTTTAGGACTTAATGCAACTGGTTTGGTTGATATTGATATATTTTTTGCTGGATGGTGGACACTTTTTATAATTGTTCCTTGTTTTATTGGTTTATTTAGTGATGAGGATAAGACTGGTAGTTTTATTGGTTTATTAGTGGGAGTTTGTTTATTACTTGGGTGTCAAGGTATTATTGGTTTTGATATTTTATTTAAGCTTATTGTACCTGTTATTCTTGTTATTATTGGGTTTTCTGTTATATTTAAGGATAAGGTGTCTAGTAAGGTAAGAAAAGAAGTTGAAAAGCTTAATAAAAAGGGTTCTAATAAGGAGTATTGTGCTACTTTTTCAGGGCAAGATTTAGATTTTTCTAATGAAGATTTTAGTGGTTGTGATATGACTGCGGTTTTTGGAGGTATTAAGTGTAATCTTTCTAAGAGTAATATTAAGAAGGATGTTGTTGTAAATACTCTTAGTGTTTTTGGAGGTATTACTATTATTGTACCTAGTGATGTTAATGTTAAGGTTGTTTCTACTTCTATTTTTGGGGGAGTAGAAAAGAAGGAAAGAGATTTTGATTCAAAGAATAAGACTATTTATATTAATGCTACTTGTTTATTTGGAGGAGTAGAGATTAAATGAGTAGTACTCAAAAGATAATTAAGTATTTTGGTATAGGAATTGCTTTTCTTTTAATATTTAGTATCTTTTCTTTTTTAATTGAGATTGTTTTATCGATTGGTAATTCTTTTATACCTAATATTGAGCCTAGGAATGTTTCTTTGAATTCAAATTATTTGGATGTTTCTCTTAAGTTTAGTAGATTAGAGATTAAAAGTGGAGATAGTTTTGATGTTTCTACTGATAGCAAGTATATAAGTGTTAATAATGATAATAATAAGATTACTATAAAAGAAAAGGGGCATTTTAGTTTTAATATGTCAGATGTTGTTACTGTTATTGTTCCTTCATCTTATGTTTTTGATGATGTTGTTATTGATGCTGGTGCTGGTAGTGTTAGTATTGACAGACTTGTTACTAAGAATCTTTCATTTGATATTGGAGTGGGTAATGTAGTTATTAATGACTTAGTTGTTTATAATGATACTTCGATTGATGGAGGAGCTGGTAAGTTTGTTATTAAGAATGGTGCGATTAATGATTTAGATTATGATATGGGTGCAGGTGATACCAATATTAATGCTTTTATTAAGGGTTCTAGTGAGATTGATTGTGGTGTTGGCAAGCTTGATCTTAATCTTTTAAATGATATGTCAGATTTATCTCTTGATTTATCTTTAGGAATTGGTTCTGTTAAGGTTAATGGGGATGATGTTGTTAAAGATAGTGTTTTAGGAACTGGTCGTAATGTTATTGAGATAGATGGTGGAGTAGGAGATATAAACATTAATACTAAATAGAAGTCTTTTGACTTTTATTTTTTTTTGTTTTTCTTTCATTTGATTCATTTTTTTGGTAAAATTATAGTAGGAGGGATAATGTGAAATACGTATATAGTTTTAAAGAAGGTAACAAGGATATGAAGAATATTCTTGGTGGTAAAGGTGCTAATCTTGCAGAAATGGTTGGTTTAGGGCTTCCTGTTCCTATGGGATTTACTGTTTCTTGTGATGCATGTTTAAGGTATTATGAAGATGATTGTAGTATTAATTCTTCGATTGAAGAGGAAATATTTAGTGAGATAAAAAAGCTTGAGGAGTATACTGGAAAAAAGTTTGGTGATTTGGAAAATCCTCTTTTAGTTAGTGTAAGAAGTGGAGCAAGGGTAAGTATGCCTGGGATGATGGATACTGTTCTTAACTTGGGTCTTAATGATGAGGTTGTTAAATCATTTAGTGAGAAAACTTCGAATGGTAGATTTGTTTATGATAGTTATCGTCGTTTTATTCAAATGTTTGCAGATGTAGTTATGGGGTTTCCTAAGTCTAGTTTTGAAAGACTTTTTGATAAGATAAAGGAAGATAAGGGTATTTCTGAGGATAGTGATTTGTCTTTATCTGATCTTATGGAAGTTGTTGATATTTATAAGAGTGAATATAAAAAGCTTGCGGGAGTGGATTTTCCTAGTGATCCTAAGGTTCAACTTCTTGAGGCTATTAAGGCTGTTTTTAGGTCTTGGAATAATGATAGAGCTATTTTTTATAGAAAGATGAATGAAATACCTGATTCTTGGGGTACTGCGGTTAATGTTCAAGAAATGGTTTATGGTAATTTGAATGATAATTCTGGTACTGGGGTTGCTTTTACTAGAAATCCTGCGACTGGTGAAGATGCTTTATTTGGTGAGTATTTGATTAATGCTCAAGGTGAGGATGTTGTTGCAGGTATTAGGACTCCACTTGGTATTGATACTTTAAAGGATGTAATGCCTGATTGTTATATGGAGTTTTGTAAGATATGTGATATTTTGGAAAAACATTATAAAGATATGCAAGATATGGAGTTTACTATTGAAAATGGAAAGCTTTATATGTTACAAACTAGAAATGGTAAGAGAACTGGTAAGGCTGCGGTTAAGATTGCAGTTGATATGGTTAATGAAGGTTTAATTACTAAGGAAGAAGCTCTTGTGAGGGTTGATGAAAAGTTGCTTGATAGCTTACTTCATGATACGTTTGATAATGAATCCCTTAAAAAAGGAAAAGTGATAGCTAAAGGACTTGCAGCTTCTCCTGGAGCGGCTTATGGTAAGATTATTTTTGATGTTAAAGATATAGAAAATAAAGATGATGATTATATTTTAGTAAAACTTGAAACAAGTCCTGAGGATATCGAAGGAATGGCAATATGTAATGGTATTCTTACAATTCGTGGTGGTATGACTTCTCATGCTGCAGTTGTTGCTCGTGGAATGGGTGCATGTTGTGTTTCTGGATGTGGTAGTTTAAGTATTGATAGTGTTAATAAAACTCTTACATGCGAAGATGGTACAGTTCTTTCTATGGGAGATTATATTAGTTTAGATGGTTCGACTGGTCTTGTATATCTTGGAAAGATTGATACTGTTGCACCATCGATAAGTGGAGATTTTGAAACTTTTATGTTTTGGGCTGATAGTATTAGAAAGCTTGGTGTTAGAGCTAATGCTGATAATTATAGAGATGCTAAAGTTGCTAGAGATTTTGGTGCAGAGGGTATTGGTCTTTGTAGAACTGAGCATATGTTCTTTGATGAGAGTAGAATATTTAGTTTTAGAAAGATGATTGTTTCTGAAACTAAGGAGCAAAGGGAAGAGGCTCTTATGGAAATTCTTCCATATCAAAAGAATGATTTTATGGATTTGTTTAATGTAATGAATGGTTATTCTGTTATTATTAGGCTTCTTGATCCACCTTTACATGAGTTTTTACCTAGTAAAGATAGTGATATTGCTACTTTGGCTGATTCTCTTGGTATTAGTGCTTCTGATTTAAAGAAGAAGATAGTTAGTTTGAAAGAGTTTAATCCAATGATGGGGCATCGTGGTTGTAGGCTTTCTATTACGTATCCTGAGATAGTTGTTATGCAAACTAAAGCAATTATTGGTGCCGCTATTGAGTGTAGTAAGAATGGAGTTGTTGTAAAACCTGAAATAATGGTTCCTTTAGTGGGAGATGTAAATGAATTAAAGTATATAAAAGATATTATTAAAGAAGTTGCAGATGATATGATTAGTTCTAGTGATGTTTCTATTAAATATATGATTGGTACAATGATTGAGGTACCTAGAGCTACTGTTATGGCTGATGAGATTGCAAAGGAAGCAGAATTTTTCTCATTTGGTACAAATGATTTAACTCAAATGACTTATGGTTTTTCTCGTGATGATGCTTCAAAATTCTTGAATGATTATTATGATAAGAAGATTTTCTTAAATGATCCATTTATGAGACTTGATACTAATGGAGTTGGTTCTCTTATGAAGATTGCAATTGATAAAGCTAAGAGTGTTAATCCTGATATTGAACTTGGTATATGTGGTGAACATGGAGGAGATCCTTCTTCTGTTTATTTCTGTAATGAATTAGGTCTTGATTATGTATCATGCAGTCCTTACCGTGTTGCAATAGCGCGTCTTGCTGCAGCAAAAAGTGTAATTCGTGAAAGATTAGATTAGAATCTAGTCTTTTTCTTTTTATATTGTGTTATAATGTTTTTGAGGAGATTTATATGAAAAAGATTTTAATTGTGGAAGATGATGAAAAGTTAAGAAATGAACTTGGAATATTTTTAAATAATAATGGTTATGAATCTAATAGTTTAAGTGTTTTTGATAATACTTTTCATGATATATTAAGAATTAATCCTGATCTTTTGCTTCTTGATATTAATTTGCCTGGTGCTGATGGAGAGTTTTTGTGTAAAGAAATAAGAAAGAAGTCTAATATGCCTATTATAATTATTACTAGTAGGGATAATGAAATAGATGAGTTACTTAGTATTAATAATGGTGCTGATCATTATATTACGAAACCTTTTAATATTCATATATTACTTGCTAAGATTAATTCTCTTTTAAGAAGGAGTGATATGGTTAGTGATGGTATTATTAATGCAGGTGATTTTTTATTAAATGTTGATAAGAGTACTATAGAAAAAGATGGTGTTGTTATAGAACTTACTAAAAATGAGTTTAGGATTTTAAAGTATTTAGTACAGAATAGGGATAAGATTGTATCTCGTTATGATATAATGATGTGTTTATGGGATAGTGATGATTTTATTGGTGATAGTACTTTGACTGTTAATATTACTAGGGTAAGAAATAAGCTTGAGGAACTTGGTTTGAAAGAACTTCTTGAGACTAAAAGGGGACAAGGATATATATTAAAAAAGGGAGATAATTAGATGAAGTTTACTTATTTTTTAAAAGAGAGATTAGTATCTATTTTTTTGATGTTGTTCGCTCTTGGAACGATTGAAATATTTTTAATGGTTTATTCTTTTAGTTTGTTTATAAAAATATATGTTTTTTTAGTTATTGTTTTATCTTATTTTATTGGTTCTTTTTATGAGTATTATAAGAAAAAGAAGTTTTATGATAATTTAGTTAGTGTATTAGATAAGTTAGATGAGAAGTATTTGATTACTGAGATTGTTAAGAATCCTTCGTTTATTGAGGGAGATATTCTTTGTAATGTTTTAGAACAAGTTGATAAGTCTATGCATGAGAATGTTAATAAATATAAATATATGCAAGAGGATTATAAAGAGTATATTGAGTTATGGATTCATGAGATAAAGATTCCTATTGCTACTTCAAAGATGATTGTTGAGAATAATAAGAATGATGTTACTAAGAGTATTTTGGAGGAGTTAGATAGGATTGAGAATTATATTGAACAGGTTTTGTTTTATGCTAGGAGTAATACTGTAGAGAAGGATTATTATATTAAAAGGTGTAATTTAAGAAGTATAGTTAATGATAGTATTAGGAAGAATAAGACTTCTTTGATACAGGAGAGGGTTAATCTTGATATACATGATCTTGATAATTTTGTTAACACTGATAGTAAATGGATAGTTTTTATACTTAATCAGATTATACAGAATAGTATAAAGTATAGAAATAGTGATGTTTTATTAAATATAGAGATTTATAGTGTTTTAAATAAAGATAATGTTGTTTTATATATAAAAGATAATGGAATAGGAATTAAAGATAGTGAGATTTCTAGAGTGTTTGATAAAGGTTTTTGTGGGACTAATGGAAGAATAGGTTTAAAGAAGTCTACTGGAATTGGTTTATATTTATGTAAAAAGTTATGTGATAGACTTAATGTTTCAATTGAGGTTAGTTCTGTTTTAGGAAATGGTACGTGTGTTAAGTTGGTTTTTCCTAATAGTAGTTTTGTGGAGTTAAAATAGTACTTTTTTTACAGTACTTTTTATTTTAATGTTACAAAAATGTAGGATTAATGTAGTGTTAATCGATGGTTGTTTCTTTTATATTTTATTATAATTGATGTGTAATGAAAGGAAGGAAGTTATATGGAAAATATATTAGAGGTTAAAAATATTGAAAAGTATTATGGTAATAGGTCTAATTTGACTAAGGCTATAGATAATATTAGTTTTAATGTATCAAAGGGTGAGTTTGTAGGTATTATGGGAGCTTCAGGAAGTGGTAAGACTACTCTTTTGAATTGTATATCTACGATTGATAAGGTTACTACTGGGCATATTTTTATAAATAAGAATGATATTACTAAGCTTACTGGTAATAGACTTAATAAGTTTAGAAGGGATGAACTTGGTTTTATATTTCAGGATTTTAATTTGCTTGATACTCTTACTGCTTATGAGAATATTGCTCTTGCTCTTACTATTTTGAAAGTTAATTATAATGAAATAGATAAGAGGGTAAAGGATATAGCTAAAAAGTTAGAGATTACTAATATTTTAGATAAGTATCCTTATCAATTGTCTGGTGGTCAAAAGCAAAGGGTTGCTTCTGCTAGAGCGATAATTACTAATCCTAAGCTTATTCTTGCTGATGAACCTACTGGTGCTTTGGATTCTAAGTCTGCGAAAAAGTTACTTGATAGTTTTGTTACTTTGAATGATGAACTTGGCGCTACTATTTTGATGGTTACTCATGATGCTTTTACTGCTAGTTATGCAGATCGTATTATTTTTATTAAAGATGGTAAGATTTTTAATGAGTTAGTAAAGGGTAGTGATAGTAGAAAACAATTCTTCGAGAAGATAATTGAGGTTCAAACACTTCTTGGAGGTGAGTTAAATGATGTTATTTAAGTTGTCTCTTAGAAATATGAAGAAGAGTTTTAAAGATTATGCAATATATTTTATTACTTTAGTGTTAGGTGTTGCAGTATTTTATATGTTTAACTCTTTGGATAGTCAACAAGCAATGCTTGAAGTTTCTAGTTCTACTAAACAGATTATAAAGTTAATGATTAATATGCTTAGTATGGTTTCTGTTTTTATTGCGGTAATACTGGGATTTTTAATTGTATATGCTAATAACTTTTTAATAAATCGTAGAAAGAAAGAGTTTGGAATATATATGATGCTTGGTATGAGTAAGAAACAGATTTCTAAGATTTTATTAATGGAGACTGTGTTTGTTGGAATTGTTTCACTTGTAGTGGGTCTTGTTCTAGGAATATTTGGTTCACAATTTATGTCTATTTTGGTAGCTAAGTTATTTGAAGCTGATATGAAGCAGTTTGAGTTTATTTTTTCGAGTGGGGCTTGTCTTAAAACTTGTTTATATTTTGCTATTATGTATTTAGCAGTAGTTATTTTTAATGCTATTTCTATATCTAGGTATAAGTTAATTAATTTACTTGTTGCTTCAAGAAAGAATGAAAGAATTAAGATGAAGAATCCTATAGTGTGTGTTATAGTGTTTATAATTGCAAGTTGTGGTTTAGGGTTTGCTTATTGGATAGTTACAAAGGGTATTTTTAGACTTAGTAATATTAATGAAACAACTTTAGCTGTTGGAGTTTCAGTTTTACTTGGTATTGTTACTACTATTTTAATATTTTGGTCGATTTCAGGTCTTGTTTTAAGAGTGGTTCAATCAAGGAAGAGAGTGTATTTAAAGGGTACAAATATGTTTGTGTTGAGGCAGTTATATAATAAGATAAATACTACTGTTGTTAGTATAAGTGTGATATGTATATTGCTTTTTATGACTATTACTTCTTTGTCTTCTTCGATTGCTCTTAAGAATTCGATGCAAGCTGATATAGAGAAGATGACTCCGGCTGATCTTAATTTATATAAGACTGCTAATCTGGGGTATAGTGATTTTGATATGTATGGAAATGAAATAGTTTATTCTGATGTAGATAGAAATGATTCTAAACATGATATTTCTTATACACTTATTAGTAATGGTTTTGATATGAATAAGTTAAAGGATGTAGTAGAGTTTTCTACATATGAGATAGATGGACTTACTTGGGAAAAGACTTTAGGTAGTGCTTTGTCTATAGTAAAGGATGAGTTTCCAAGGACTAATTTTGATGCTTATGAACAAATAGTAAAGGTTTCTGATTATAATAAGATTGCAAAGTTATATGGAAATGAAGAGTATATGCTTAATGATGATGAGTATATGATTATTAGTAATTATGATAGTATAGTAAATCTTAGAAATGTTGGATTAAAAGCTGGTACTGTTATAAATATATATGGTAAGGATTATAAACCTAAGTATAGTGAATGTAAGGATGGGTTTATACAAATATCTACTTCTCATGTTAATACGGGAATTATACTTGTTCCTGATAGTGTAGTGTTTAATGATGATGACCGAAATTTATGGTTTTTGGCTTCTAATTACAATGCAGTAGATGATAAAGAGTTAAGTAGTATTAATATGTTATTTTCTGATGATTCTAGTTTTATGAAAAAGCTTAATAGTACTAGTAGTACACTTAAGAGCGAAACTAAAATTGGACTTATTGAGTCTAGTGTTGGGTTATCGACTTTAATAGTTTTTATTGCTATTTATTTAGGAATTATATTTTTGATAGTTAGTTGTGCTATTTTGGCTTTAAAACAATTAACTGAGAGTTCTGATAATAGACAAAGATATATTATTTTAAGAAAAATTGGTTGTGATGAGAGAATGATTAATGGTGCTTTGTTTAAGCAAATAGCAATATTCTTTAGTTTACCACTTATTTTAGCTATAGTTCATTCAATATTTGGAATACAGTTTGCAATGTCAATGTTTGATGTTCTTGCTTCAAAATCGCAACTTCTTCCTTCGATTGTGATGACTGTGTTTATTATGGGAATTGTTTATGTTTGTTATTTCTTGGCAACTTATATTGGAAGTAAAAATATTATAAGAGATAATGAGTAATGGTTTTACTCATTATTTTATTTTTAAAAGTTGCATAAAAAAATGTTGTAATTATATAATTATAATGGTATAATTAATTTACAACTTGATGGAGCTATAGCCAAGCGGTAAGGCATGGGTCTGCAAAACCTTGAGCACCGGTTCAAATCCGGTTAGCTCCTCCATTAAAAAGTTTGTTTAAACTTTTAGAGTTTGAACTTAATATATAGAATATCAATTTTTAAAAGAAATTGATATTTTTTGTGTTAAGAAAGAATTTTATTAAAATTAATATTGTAAGTAAACCAGTATAGAAATTTAAAGGAAAAAACAGATTATCTTATTAATCATTTAAACAAAGTCTTGCAAAAACTTCTAGAGTTTATTAAAACAATAGTTGATCATTTATTTAATCATAGTAGTTTAGATTTAAAATATTTTAAATAGCAATATGATTCAGAAGTTAAAAGAAAATAATAAAGAAGATTTAAAGGATTTAATTTATTAAACAAATTAATCAAGAAATGGAAGAACCTACTGAAGAATTCTATTATACAAGGAAAGACAAAGAAAAAGACGATGACTTATCATTATAAGTCATCGTTTTATAGTTTCAGTATCTATTTGTGAAATCTCCATAGATTTTAAATATTCTTTTAAAGCTTGAACCATTTTTTGATATCCTGCTTCACTCATATTATTTGAAACAAAATTATCATGTGAATATAATCCTCTTCTTTCGGCTAGATGATTTTCTCCAAAATCCCATATTTGGTAAGTTGATTGAAATTCTGAAAAACTTTTTCCATTAGCAGACTCAACAAAACTTTTAGCAGCATCAATGAATGAACCACCATTTTGAAGAATCCAGTTTTCGATTCCAACTCCACCTAAACCACCTTGAGGAATTTCACCACGATTAGGTTTATATGCTTCGGCTTTTTTAAGTACTTGTTTAGCTAATAATATATTAGCAACAACATATTTATATTTTTCAGGATCATTTCTTTGAATAGTAGCAAGTCTATCTTGTAATGCCATATCAGTAGAATACGATACTTTATCTGTTTTTTCAGTAAATGTAATATCAATATCTACACTTGTATCGCTATCTATTTGAACACTCTTTAATCTAAAATCTCCAGTTCCTGTTAATTCAGAGGAATTTTCTCTACCAAGATTTCTTAATATAGTTTGTTTTAATTCATTTAGTCTAGAAGGGTTTGATAATATTGTTTTATCCAATCTCATCATAAAATCAAAATCCCCATCGCCAGGTTTATTTGTTCCTCTTCCAGTTGAACCAGTATCAATTAATTCTACAAATCCTTCGGTTAAATTACCATCAATATTAGTTTTTAAATGCAATCCTAATTCTTCAAGAGATTTTTTAATAATACTATTAATCTTTTCTCTTTTTGCTTGAACTTCATAATTGCTTTGTTCTATTTGCTCGGCAAAATATTCTGTTTCTTCTGTAATTAGATTTTCAGAGAAAGTATAATTATTCTCATCAAAATACGATAAACCACTCATTTTAGTTCTTAATTCATCATAATCTTTTGAAGTAAATACAATTTTACCTTCTTTATTAGCTACAGGAATGTAAAAGCCATTCATTGCTATTTCTAATCCAACTCTTGGATCATAGTTTTCCATAACAATATAATTAATTTCACTTGAAGCAAAACCTGTTCTAATTCCATAATGTCCTTGTCCTAAAATTCCTGTATAAAATACCTCCATTTTGGATATATCTCTTTTTGCTTCTAATGTTTCACTACTAGTTCTAGTAGTCATAAATCTATCATCATTTTTAAGTACAAACCATATAGGCCCATAACTTGAAGCCATAGTTGAACCCATTTTTTCACTTATTGTTCCGTCTGAACTCATTATCATTGAAATATCTGTATCAAGTGGAGTTGCATCACTAGTAGCACTTGAACCTAAGTACTCTTTTGCAACACTACCATTTTGTAAAATAT
>CAKOJO010000036.1 GCA_934090595.1 uncultured Bacilli bacterium
AATGACTCATAACTATCATTATATTCTCTACTATTTACATCCAAATCTAACTGAGCAGTCGTAATTTCAAATACTCCCCATGAATGTGTTATCCAAATTCTTTTATTTAATATTTTACTTTCCATAATTATCCATAATGGTTGATGTAACTCAACATAATTTTTACTATTCTTATAAAACCAATTTGAATGATCCTTTATTTCATCAATATCGGCTGTAAAAATTAGTTTATAAATATCTTTATATTTTGTTTTATAAATTGAGTTTTGTAAATTATCAGTTCTAATCATTTGCTTCACCAATATATTTAGTTAATATTTTCTTTAGTTGTTTTACTAAGCAATGCAAATCAAGTGAAGAATAGTATTCAACTCGTTCATAAGTTATTTTTTTATTTAATGCTTTTGAAATATCCATTATTACAATATAGTCATCATGATATTTTCTCACTCTAATTTCACAAGGCAATCTTTTATCCATTATTGATATATTTATTGTTTCATAATTTTTTTCACAATTATTCACTGGATTGTGAATTGATAAATCTAAAATATTTTCTATATTTTGATTAAATAAAAAGTTATATAATTCTTCATATTTTGTATCATATATTTTTGATTCATAAACTTTATTAAAATTCATTATCTATCCTCCCTTAATTAAATTGACTTTGACCTTTTGCTCTTGTCCAAGCACTAGAATATCCATTTGTACATTGTATTGCTACCCAATATAAATAAGGAAAATTGTAATTAGTATAATTAGTATGAGAAGCAATATAATTCTTTTGAGTTTCTGCTTGAGCCCTAGTTAATGTATAGTCTGTAACTACAAGGTAATATCCTGGTGCAGATGGTGCTTCACTTATTTGCCCAGTCCAACCTGCTGATTGGAATACACTTAATAAAGCTGAAGCGTTCCCATAAGGACCATGACCAGTAATTAATTGACAATAAGCTTCTGTAACTGAAGCTGTTAAAGTTACATCATAATCAGGCATATTACTAACCCAACCATTCCAGCCATGAAATTTATGATAGCTATCTAAAACATCTTGTCCATTTAAATTAGGAATTTCATCTCCATATCCAACAGATCTTTGTGTCCACAAATTATTGTTAACATAATAGTTTACTGTATAGTAATTTTTACTCCAAGTTGCAATATAATTTCTATTTCCTACTGAACCTTTAGCAATAATTACATTTTTAGTTGCTGTAGTTAATTCTGTTCCAGTCCATCCAAGAAATGTATAGCCTTTTTTAGTTGGTTGTGATAGTGCTATCGTATTAGATTCTATATTATAATTTGTTGGTTGAGATGAAATACTACCACCATCCAAATTATAAGAAATACTGTATTCTATTGGTTTCCAATTTGCAGTATACACCTTATTACCAATTGAACCTTTTTCTATTTCCACATTATCTGATGGTATTGTGCCATTATCACCAGTCCATCCAAGAAATGTATAACCTTCTTTTGTTGGTTTTGGCAATAGAAATGTGTCAGTTTCAATATTATATTTTGAAATTGATGATGACAAAGAACCACCATTTAAATTATAAGTAATTGAATAATCTATTATTTTCCAATTTGCCTTTATTTCATGATCAAAAGAAATATTCATAACTGTGTCTTCTTTTATTAATAAATTATTATAAAACCAGCCTTCAAATGAATAACCTTTTTTTGTAGCTTCTGGTATTGTTCCATATAGGCTATTATACGAAATATCTACATAACTAGGATTAACTATTCCACTATTTGGATTTAATGATACTCTGTATACATTAGCAATCCAATTGGCTTTATAATTTTTATTACCAATAGTACCCTTTGGTATTACAACATTAATTTCTGCTCTTAAACCATTATCACCAGTCCATCCAAGAAATGTATAACCTTCTCTTGTTGGTTTTGGTAATGTTATTGCATTAGATTCTACATCAAAGTTTATTTCTTTTAAATCTTTACTACTCCCAGTATTTAAATCATATTTAATAATATATTGATTTTTTGTGTATTGTGCATGATAATCAACATTAGTTTTTACTGAATTAATTGATGGACTCCATCCTGTAAATGTGTATCCATCTAAAAATGGATTTTCTGGAGGTGTTGGCATATTACCATAATCAACTTCTTCTTCTTTCAAAACTCCACCAAATAAATCATAATATTTTACATTTAATTTGATTATTTCCCATACAGCATACAAATTAATAACATCATTATCATTGCAAGATAAATTATATATTTCTTGCTCATCTTTATAAGTAACATTACCATTTGGAATTGTAGACCATCCTAAGAAATTATAGCCTTCTTTAGTGAAAGTATTTTTTCTTAAATTTTCTTTATTATTATATTTGATTTTTGTACTTTCCATCTTTCCTGTTCCTGATGATGAATTATAAATAATACTATATGAAATCGGTTTATAATTAGCAGTTAGTTTTAAATTACCAGTTGAGCCTTTTTTTATTTCATAATTAATTTTTGGTTCATCATCATTTTTTGATGTCCATCCAAGAAATATATATCCTTCTTTAACTGGATTAGGAAGAATTATATTTTCTTCTACATTGTAGTTAAGAGGATTATCTTCAATCACTCCTCCAACTAAATTGTAAGTTATATCATATTTTATAATTTCCCAGTTTGCACTTATCGTTATATCTTTATCTTCATTAAATACATTTTTACTAGATACTTCATTATTGTTTTCATCAGTCCAATTAATTAACTTATATCCTTTTTTTGATATTGTTGGTAATTCACCATATATCTCATCAAAATTAATTTTTTTAGGACTTATTTGCTCTCTTGCACCATTTGTGTTATATATTAACTTATATGAATTAGGTTTATAATTGGCAAGAAGTTTTATGTTACCAATTGTTCCTTGATTTATCTTATAATCAATAATAGGTTCTTTTGTTTTATCATCTGTCCATCCTAAAAATGTATACCCTTTCTTTGAAGGCTTTGGAATATCCAATAAATCATCTTCTACAGTATAAGTTAAAGGAGCATTATCTTCAAATGCTCCTCCACTTAGATTATAAGAAATTTCATAATTATTAACATCATAAAGTGCATTATAAGTCAAATCAGTTTTTACTTCATTTACTATATCATTGTCCCATTTTGAGAATGTATAACCTAATCGCTTTGGATTTTCTGGAGCAATAACACTCTCTCCATAGTCATACTTACTTTTACTAATAACTGATCCATCATAATCAAAAAATTCAACATTATAAGTTTCTATTTTCCACATAGCATATAAGATAATATTTTCATTATCTTTAGTCGTTAAATTAAAAACATCCATTTCATCCAAATATATAGGTTCTCCATTTTTTTCAGTCGACCAACCTGTAAAAATATATCCCTCTTTTGTCATTGAATTTTTAGGTAATTTACATACTTCATTGCCTTTACAGGTTATAGACTCCATTGTTCCAGAACCATCATTAGAATCAAATGAAATATAATATTTAATTCCTTTTGCTTCTTCTACTTTTTTTCTATTTGGAACATATTTATATGGATCATCTTCTTTTTTCTTATCTTCTACTGAATCTTTGTTGTTATCAGGAAAAATTTTTGTTTCTGGAAAATTAATCGGATTTTTAATAGGTAATGTGTCATTTTTATTAAAAATAATTAACAATCCAAAGATTAACAATAGCAACAATAAAATAAAGAAAAAAGGAATACGATATTTCAAAGTAATATAACTATTATTACCAACGAAAACATATCCCTTATTAAATCCTAACATTTTGGTTTTCACTTCATATTTCTCATTTTTAAAATATAGTAAATCCAATTCTTTTTTTTCAGAATTGGATTTATATTTTTTTAATTTAGTACATCCAATAACAATATTATTTTGATTTTTCTTTAACTCTTTTCTTGTTATATATGGAATTTCTTTATAATATTTTGAATTTTCATGCTCAATAACATTATAACTTTTACTCATTCAATACTCCTTTCATAATATTACTTTCTTTTTTTCTTTTTAATAATTGATCTAGTTAAAGTAATTACACCAATCAATGATACTCCCCCAATTATTAAATATAAAGTTTTATTTGCTTCATATCCAGTTTGAACACCTTTATCAATTTTAACAGCTGGTAAAAGAGTATTTTGATATTTTATACTATAAGTTAAGTCTTCATCTGTTTCTACCAAATTATCATTAACAAACAAACCTTCATCATTCAAAGTTACCCTTACTATTTCAGATGAAATTGAGTAACCTGTCGGAGCTGATTCTTCACGAATGAACCAGTGCCCATACTTTATTGGGATTAATGCAGTACCATTTTCCGTATTAGCATTATAAGTTCCAATTACCTCATTACATTTCTCATCTTTACATAATTTAAACGAAAAATCTTTACTAACAATATTTTCTAATGTCTTATCATCTACTTTATTAATTAAAATATAATTTTTAATAGCTTTATTATAGATTTTTTCTGAATTAGATATTTTCTCTATATTTTTTCCTTTGTACTTTGTATCAACTGATAATTTTTCTTCATTTTTATAATATCCATTTAATTCCTTTTCCTCACTTATTTCAAAATAAGTTTCATCATCATAAGATAATGGTAAGTCAGCATTAAATACATATTTACCTTTATTATCTGTTGTTCCAGTTTCTATTTTCTCACCAGCATGTACTAATATTTTTCCATCATAAGACAAAATATCCTTAGTAGCTGTTAAATTAAAAATAACACCTTCAAGTGTCATATTTGTTTCAGCATCTAATTTTGTTAAATTAACTTCTACTTTTTGTCGTTTATTAGTAATTGACAATGTTTTTAAAATAATTGGAGTTACATTATCTTTAAATTCCAAATTTATTTTATATTTATTAGTATCAATTATCATTCCTTTTGGAACTTCATATTCATAAACCAGATATTTCCCCAATGGAAGTTCTTTAGACAAGGCATCATTATTACATGTTGTAGTTACCTTATCAACAATTTCACCCTTTTTATAAATGATAGAGCCATCTGCTGGATCAATTATATCTTCATCTGCTTGAATATTTACAGTCATACCAGCAAGACATTTTTCTTCATAAATAAATTTCGTATTTCCATTTTTATCTTTTTCAACACCAGTTAGAACTTCACCTTTCTTCTCAATTTTTATTTGTCCTTTTACTGCTTTGTCATACATAGTAACAGTCAATATTGGATCTCCATCATCATCAACCTCTACAACATTTGAATTTGTTACTTTAAAATTTTGACCATCAGAATTAATCAAATAAAAATCAGGACTTTCAATTTCTTCAAGAATCCAATTTCCAGCTTTAACTTCTAATGGTAATTGAAAAAATCCTTTGTCTGAAGTCTTCCATGTATCATAAGTCTTATCAGCTACCTTTTGTTTTAGATATTCACCTGTTTCAGCGTTTTTAATCTTAAAAGTAGTATTTGACATTGTAATTAACTTATTGGTATCTTTATCTCTTTTTACAAGTTTTACATAGGAAGTAAAATTACGATTATTAATTATATATTTTACGGTATCTTGATTTTCTCTTGCAACCTTGAATTCCCATGTATTTTTGATCATATCTGTATCTGCTTTACCTTTTACTTGTTTAACAATAAATGTTCCATAAGCAAGTTTTCTAGTTTTAGCATAGCCTTTGTCTGATGTAACTAATTTATCATATTCTTTTTCTGTAAATTCATCTCTATGATTCCAAGCCTCTTCTATACTTCCATATTTATCAACATATTTTTTTGCAACTACTAAAAATTCAGCATCCTTTTCTTTTTCTACTATTTCTGATTCATCACCTGAAGTAATTATTTTTTCAAGTTCAAAATCTCCAACAATAACATTTTCTTTTGAAGTTGTTTTATTTATTACTGTTTTTGTTTCTTGATTAGCATAGTCCAAAGTAAACTTATGAACTGTTTTATCAACAGAATAACCTTCTCCAGCTGTTAGTTCACGCCACTCATAGTCGCCCAAATATAAATTATCTATTTGTGCCATTCCGTTTTCAATACGAACTCTAGTTATTTCTGTTCCTTTATTATATATAATAGAATCATCAGCTGGATCTAAAATATTCTCACTTGCATATAAACCATATAATGCACCATCAATAACTGCTTCATTTTGGGCATGTTTAACATCAGCATCTTCTTTATACAAATAAGCTGTACCTTTAACTCTTTCGTTGGATAAACTTACTTTAATACTACCACTACCTGTTACTTTATCACTTACTGTATTATTCTCTGGATTTAACCAATACTTTGTTTTTGTTTTAGTTTCTATAACAGTATAAGTGTGTGTTTGTGAAGCCTTTTGATTAGCAGAATTTTGAGCTTCAGTGTCAGCAGCTGTTTGAGCTTCTATTTTACTATGATATGCACCACGCTGATTTACTTCATTCTTTCCTGTATCTCCTAAATCATCCCAATTTGTTACATAAGTTTTTGGTGAAGATGTAGATGAATGAGTTACTACAGAAGTTGATTTTGCATTTCCATTAGCGTCAGTTATAGCAGATGAAAACTTAACACCATCTCTATAAAAGTCAACTTCTACACCAGATAAAGGTTTATCACTTTCAATATCTGTTTTATGAAATGATACTTCTACCTTTTCTTCTGCACTTTTTGTAGAAGACAATGTTTCATATATAGGTTCAACTTCAGTTAATCTAAATACATGAATATAATCCATTGAATTTACTGTTATATTTGTAATTCCAAATGTTGTAATTCCAGAAGCTAATACAGCATCCCCAACACCATAATTATATCCATTTGCACCATACATTGATATTTTATTACCATAAATATGAATAAAGCCAACATGTCCACTACCAGTATAGTTTGCCTTGTCCTCTGGTCGTTGAATAACTAAATCACCATTTTTAAATAAACTTGCATTGGCTTTTACATCTTTAGCATATCCTGACCAAATATGCTTAGCATCTTCTGGATGATTCATAGCATTAGTATACATAGCTGATGGAGCATATCTAGCCCCTGTCCCATCTGGCTGTTTTGTATTAATATCATACGGATGAGTTCCTACAATTGAAGTTCCAATACCTAGTTTATTTAATGTACGAGTAACTAACCCAGTACATGTTCCTACTTCTCCATATCCCCAATCACTATAAGATTGAGCTGTTTCTATTATTTTATCTCCTGATACATTCGATAAAGCATGTACCTGTGTTACTAACAAATTAGTTGGTATTGAAGTAAGTAACACACCAGTAGTTAGAAACAAACTAAAAATTTTTTTGAATTTCATACCAATTTTCTTTTTCACAATATTCTCCTTTCATCAAAAAATGGTACTACTAAATTTTATGGAATAGCTCTCATCTCCTTTCTTTATAAGAAAAAAAGAGAAAACAAGGCATAAAAAAACAGACATATAAATATGTCTGAATATACTCACCTTACATTTTCTCCATAATATCATTATAGCACGATTTTATAGGACAGTCAACGGACATTTTTAAAATAATTAGAATAATTTTTAAATAATTTGAATTCTATCAAGCGATTCCATTAAACTAACATTATATACTTCAAAATTCGAAAACGCCTCATCTAAAGAATTGTAAGATAATTTTCTATTAGAATATAAAATTGCATATATTATTACCTTATCATTTATTTCTTCTATGATATATTCTAAACTATATAATTTAAACTTTAAAACTTTTAATTCATTAAATTTTTGTTTTATACTTTCATAATCCATACAATCACCCATAATATAAAATGATAAAATTAATTATCATTATCTAACTTCTTCAATAATATGTGTCTTTTAATATTTTCATCTTTTTTATAAAATGTTTTTATTTCAAATCCCATATCTTGTAAATTCTTTAAGCTAAATTCATTTCCAAAAGTAACTTCTGCTACTATATTAAAAATTCCTTTCTTCTTAGCTTGAAGTTTTAAATAATTCACTAACATTTTTTGTAATCCGTTTCCCCTATATTCTGGTAAAACTATAACCCCATCAATATCTGCACATTTTCCTGTTATATCTGGAATAAAGTTTTTAATTTGTTCCATTCTATCTGATACTGATAAAAATATCCAAGCAATCATTTTTTTATTATAAAATGCACCATATATTTCACCATCTTTATCAGGATTATTCACAATTCTTAAATAGCTTTCTTCTTTAAATGGTAAAAAATATCCTTTTTCACTTTCTTTAAAATTATCAATTACTACTTCTTGAATATTATAAATATCTTTAACATCATTACTATCACAAATTCTAATCTCAACTTTATTTAAGTCTATTTTAAACATAACCTTCCTCCATATTACACAGTAAATAATTAAATAAATCTAAAAATATTGTACCACAAAAAAAGGAAATATTTATTATTCATATTCAAATACAACAAAAAAAGTAGTATATTATAAAACTACTTCTTTCTTATAGATAAAACAGCAGGATTTACTGTTCCTTTTTCATCAGCATCTTCGATTCCATATTTTTTATTCCAATGTTTTCTATATTCTTCACCTTGTTTTGAAAAATGTGATAATGCGTTTGCTGTAGCACCAGCCATAAAACCACTTAATCCTAACTCTTCATCATAAACTTGTTGTTCTGCTTCTTCAAAAGAAATACCTTCTTCCATTTTTTTCATCATAGATATAGTTGCTTTTACAACAAATACTGAATAACCATCATTACTATTATTATCAGCAAATTGTAACCACTCTTCTGCTGTTTCTGGCTTAACTAATGTTAATCCTTCCCTCATTAAAGTATATTTCATTTTTTTAGCCTCAGCATCACCTTTTTCTTTTGCTTCAGCCCATGCTTTATCTTGTTGTTCTTTTTCAGCTTGTTCAGCATCTACTATTCTATCACCAAATATTAATCTTTTAGAAGCAAATATATCTTCAGCTTTTCTTCTATCATATTCAGGTTCAATAAATGGATTTGAATATAATACCTCACCATCTTTTGAAGTTATATTAGAAATTGCAGCTCCATATCCAACAAATGGTATACCACTATATCCAATTTCTACATTTATAAAATCAGTTACATTCTTTAATTCAGCTGTTTCTTCTTGCTTAACACCATACCACCATCCTGTGTATGATACATCTTCTCCAATATGTTCTCTTAATTTTTCAAACATAGCTTTTGCTTTTGACTCTTTGTCTTGTTCTTTTTGGGCTATAAGTTCATCAAAAGTCATATCTCCTTCTTGCATTGGTAAAAATGATCCTGCTTGAGTATGACAAACATATTGGTAACCATTTCCTTCCATGTTACTAATTAGTATTCTATAATCTGGATTATTTCCATACTGTGCTTTAACTTCATCTAAACTTAATCTCTTACCATAATAAATCCATTTTGAAAAATTTGATTTTTCTCCATCAAAACTTTTTTCACCATCTACAACAAATTCTTTGTCATAAAAACGAAAGCCTTGCATTTTACCATCATTTTCAATTTTCATTGGATCTCTTTCTTCAACTTCTGAAATTGAAGATTCACTAAATAATACTCCTCTGTAAATTTTTTCAACATAACTTTTCTTTACTTTTTCCATATCAATATTTCCCCCTTTTGCAGTCGCAAAGTGTAATACTTTGAGATTTCCTGCTTGATATGGCTTGTATTCTAACATAAAAATAATAAATTGTCAAATTTGACCATATATGTTTTTTAATCATATTAAAAAAACAATATTAAAATACTAATGAAATAGCAAATAGATATTACTTTTTCTTATAGTATTACACTTTGAGATTTTTTGTTTTCTTTTAGAAATTAAAAAATCAAAGAATTTTCTTTGATCTTTTAATTACTATTCTTTTTTTTAGTTAAAACTAATGGTTTGTGATTTTCATCAACCCTGTTTCTATAAAATCTTTTATTTTTTCGTACCTCTTCAAATAATGAAGTTACAAATTTAGTTTTATTTTTTGATTTTTCTACTTTCTTTAAATATTGATCACCCATTGTATAGTTTTCTTGTGCATAGCTTTCTCTTGCCAAAACTAAAGTTGCGATTGCCTTTTGTTCATCATTTAGACCTAAAGTAGTACAAACATCATCAATATTTATACCAGAACTTATTAATTCTGCAAGTTCGTTTATATTTTCTATTCCATAATAATTTTCAGTATCATTTCCAAAATCATCTGTTGTCATTTTAATTCTTGGTTTTTTGTCTTCTGGATTTATCAAACCTTTTAAAGATGCAATCAATTCAGTAAAATCAAAATCAGTTTGTTCTTCTTTTGAAAGTGCAGTAGCAATTGTTAAGTAATCTATTGCTGTATCTTTATCAAATTTTTTCATATATGCTAACCCTAATTTAGCATATACCCATGCTTTAGGTTCTCCGAATTCTAATAATTTTCTATATGATTCTATACAATCATCATATTGACCATTATTATAAGCATTATTACCTTCTTTTGCAGTTGCAGAAAAATCAAGATATTCAT
>CAKOJO010000037.1 GCA_934090595.1 uncultured Bacilli bacterium
ATAATAAAGTCTTATAATCCAAATAGTAAAAAATATTAAATATATAAAAGCCTCTTTCCCCATAATACACCTCAAATCAAGAATATTATATCATAAAATTATCTAATTAAAATAAAAAAGAACCAATCGGCTCTTAATTAAATCTTTTCTTTAGAATAAAGCAACTAGACATACCAACAACTGATATAAACAAAGTAGCAAAACTTACCAAAATATTATCAGCAGTATCAGGATTCTTAACAGTAGTATTCTTAGCAATAATACCATACTTACTTAAATGAGTAGTTTCAAATACAATATATCCATTTTCTATCTTCGCAGGAATAGTTTCTTTAATTTCATCGTTTAAAATATAAACAACTTCATACTTATTATATCCTTTTAAAGATTCAGGTAAAGCAATCTTAATTTTCATCTTAGTATTACTAATACTAATCACTTGACCATTTTCAAATACATTTATATCCACTAAATACTTAACACTATTATCAGACAATTTCTTACTTGCTTCAACTTGCTTAATATCCAAAGTATAGTTTTTACTTACTTCTTTTTCGAAAGTAATACTACCTTTTATTGCACCAGTACTTTTAATTTCTTTTGTAGTTTCTTTAATAGGTTGTCCAGAAGATGTAGGAGTCATTATCAAATCTGTAGTAATCCACATAGTCGAAAATTTATTAACTCCAGGTTGTGATTCCCATTCTGATTCGTGATAATTATAATACTTACCATTTATTTTTAGTTTAGTATTTCTTGTAAAGAAGTATCCTTTGTAATCATATGATACAAAATATATTCCATAAGTATATCTCTTACCATTATCAAATGTATTAAATAATTTATCAGGATTATTGTCATTCCACATACTACCAGAATGATTCTCTTTGTTATCTCCATCCATTATCCAAGATTCATCTCTAAGAGCATATGGAACATCATCAGATACTTTTCCAGTAAATACAGGTTTATCTCCTACTTTAAAACTAATTGTTGCATTATTTATTTCAACTTCTTCAATATATTTTTCTTGATAAACAGTTGGTGTTATTTTTTTTATTGCAAGAAGCATCATTGTTTTTTTATCATCCGAAAGAGTTCTTGATACTTTTTCACCATTCACATAAACTTCCACATTATCTGCAAATGTATACCCTTCTTTAGCATTTAAATAAATACCATACGAATAAGTCTTGCCATCTTCAAAAGTGGTTAGTTCATTTTCACTCTTATTAGACTTCCACCACTTATTTGTTCCATTTTCCAACCAATATTCATAATCTACATCATAATAATCTTTTGTATCCCCGTAACCTTGAGCAGTTGCCATAGGTTTTTCCCCAGCATTATAATAATCTGTCATTGAAAACTCTACCTTACTAATTTCTGTTGCAGCAAATGCTGTTATTGGCGCAATACAAAGTGTAAATAGAAAAATTATTATAGTAACAAATAATCTTTTTTTATTATTTTTCATTTTCTTTTCCTCCCAATAAGAACAAAATGTTCTCTTAAAATTAAGTATACTATATAAAAACATATCAAGCAACACACTTGTCAAACAAAACAATGCTCAAAATGTCAAGAAAAACTAATTAGATCTTTTCTTTAAAACAAAGCAACTAGACATACCAACAACTGATATAAACAAAGTAGCAAAACTTACTAAAATATTATCAGCAGTATCAGGGTTCTCTACATAAGTTCCAATAACAAACTTAGTACTAGCGACTCCACCATCACTAAATACTACTTTTAAACTATGAGTACCAACAGACAAACCACTTAGATAATTATCCTTAAATGTAATAATGGTACTACCTTCTTTAGAAACATAATTCTTCTCATTAATCAACTTATTATCTACATAAACCTTTCCACCAGATTTAAATAAATCATAAGAAGCATCTATCTTAAAACTAGCACTCTTACTCTTATTAATTAAATACTTTTGATTAGCACCATCTACCACTTTATATTCTTTTAAATCCTCTACATACTTAAACGTAAACTCATAACTACATCTAGTATAATAATCAGTTCTAGTTTCATACATAACTCCACCATCAATACCATTATAATCAAGCGCAGAACCTGTAAATTTCATATGAAGTCCTTTAAAAACTTCACTTTTTTTAGTTCCAACATTTACCGCAGTTAAGATTGCTTTATTTTCTGATCTATTTCCCACTATCTTTATAACCGCTACACTTTTATCATTTGTTAACAATAAACCATTATTAAATTTTTGATAATATAATGTTTTATCAAAATCTGCAAACGATTTTAGCCCTTCAGTTAACTTATCAGTCTTAGTAAAATCTATTACATATTCTTTTCCATTAGTCAAATCAATTACACCCTTTGAGGATATATCATCATAAACATTCTTAACAGTTGTATTAACAACAATATTGGACCTTACAAACCCAATATCTAATTTACCACTAAACACACTTGATTCTAACTTAAATGTAGACTTAGAATCACCTACTATTGTTGTCATAGGATAATACCAATTATTAATATTTAATTTTATAGATGTATTCGCACCAGCAACACTATTGTCCTCAATTTCTTCAATCACAAACTTATACTCTGCTTCATCTAAATCAACTGACATATTATTTTCAATGTCAACAACTAAATCATCGCCTTTAAACAATTGTACTTTCGCTAACTTACTATATTCCACATAACCATCATGAATAATTGCGCCATCAAAATTAAACGTTACATCATTTTTAGCATCTACACTACAAATACCAAAAAAACTACATATTCCTATCATTAAAACAAATAATAACTTATTTACTCTTTTCATAAAACTCCTCCTCATACAAATTAATATTTATTATATCTTAAAAAGTTAAACCAATCAATAAAATTATTTACTTTTCAATATAACCATACACCTTATCAGCATACATTTCATCACTAACACTCTTATATCTTTCACCATCATAATCATCAGTAAAACCATTATATGCTTTATAAATTTCATTAGTCTCTACATCATAAACTCTTTCATATCCAAGTATAGCATCACTTTGTTTTTGACTCATAATGTCATAAGACTTACTTCTACTCTCCCAAGCACTCATATAAGAATCAAATGCCCTTTGAATACTAGCATTAATCTCTAAAGCCTTCTTAGTCTGTGCATTATTATCATCAATAGTCTTCTTTACATAACTATCACTAAACTCAATAGAATTAACAGACTTAAGAAGTATATCTTTATAATCTATAAAATCATTCTCATTCGCAGTAACACTCATAATGTCATAAACCATATAATATAAAATATCTGATCCATCTTGATACTGATTACCAAAATTAACAATCGAAGCAAGAAACATTCCTTCACCCTTCTTTTTGTCATTTCCAGTAAAAGTAGCCCTTAAAACTTTACTATCAAGAGCAACACTTTTCATCGAAGCATCACTTTTAAACTCTTCAATCTTTTTAAAATCACTATAAACAGGAAATTTAAAATTAGACAAAGTAGGTTCAACACTATTCATATACTTACCAATATCATTAAACTTCTTATAAAATCCCTCAGTAGTTGGATTATCTAAAACAACAGCCTCACTAAATACCTTATACCTAGAATCCTTCCCACTTAAATTATAATAATTATTCCAAAACTTTTTAGCACTATTACTCTTAAGTAATGGTTGCATCTTAATCATTAAAAAAATTGAATTATTATCATCATTCGGATCATAAGCATGAATAGCATAATAAACACCAGTACCAGCACTTTCCACCTTATATCCATCTGGAACCTTCATATTAAAAACATCACTCTTATAATCAACAAGCTTAAGCTTTGAAGCCTTAGACTCCACTATTTTAACCTTATCTTTCTTAGACACTACCTTAGAATCATTTTCATAAAAAAATAATCCCCCTAAAACAAGTATAAAAACTACTACAATAATTATATTCTTTTTACTCATAACAACCTCCACATAAATAGTATAGTAATCTAAATAAAATATATCAATAAAATTGACAAATAAAACATTGCTTTAAATGGCAATTTTATAAGTAAAACAAATAAATATATAGTATAATAAATACAGGTGATCAAAATGGACTTTAAAAATAAACTAAATTACTACATAAAAGAACTAAATATAACATCAAAAGAACTATCCAAAAAAGCAAACATATCAGAATCTGTAATAAGTAGATACAAAAAAGGAGAAAGAACCCCTTTAATAAATAGTAATCAACTAAATAAATTAATAACTGCTCTAAACAATATTAATATTGAAAAACAAAACCCTATAAAAGAAAACATCAAAATAGAACTAGAACAAACTATAAAAGATAAAGATAACTTTAACTATGAAAACCTAGACACCCTTATAAAAGAATTAAACATAAATATAAATAAAATGGCAAAATATATAAACTTCGATCAATCACACATCTCAAGAATAAGATATGGAAAATCTAAACCAAGAGACCCAATTAACTTTGCTACAAAAATAACAAACTATATTATAGAAAAACATAATACCAAAGAAGATTTAAATACAATAAAAAGCATTATAGGAAATGAAAACAATATAGAAAAAGAAATAATAAATTATTTAACTACCACCAATAAACAAGATCAAAAAATAATAAACTTCTTAGAAAAGTTCAATGATTTTAACCTAAACGATTACATAAAAGAAATAAAGTTTGACGAACTAAAAATACCAAACATTCCATTCTATAAAGCTAAAACTAAAAACTATTATGGTATTGAAGAA
Organism: uncultured Bacilli bacterium; assembly: GCA_934090595.1. GTDB lineage: Bacteria > Bacillota_I > Bacilli_A > RF39 > UBA660 > JAEDJI01. The sequence goes on from CAKOJO010000037.1 coordinate 4,776, forward strand.
ATGAAACAAGCAGAATTAGACTTCTTCAAAACAACAGTTCTATCAAAAACAAAAGAAGATATATTTATGTATAGTAACATGCCTATGGAAGATATGGCAAAGGATTTAGAATTCAGTAAAAAGTGGATGTTTGCCATAGCATGCTGTCTAAAAAAAGGACTACATCTAAACATTATTCACAACCTAGATAGACCATATAATGAAATGATGTTAGGACTTCAAAGCTGGATTCCTATATACATGACAGGACAAGTATCACCATACTACTTCAAAAACAATAAAAATAACATCTACAATCAGATTGACTACACATCAAAAGTCGTAGCTTTATCCGGTGAATGCGTAAACGGCTCACATAGACTTGGAAAGTACTATTTAACAACAAACAAAAAAGAAGTAGAATATTACAACCAAAAAACAGATCTTTTATTAAAAAAAGCAAATCCTCTTATGGAAATATATAAAGAAGAACAAAAAGAACAATTTAAAAACTTTCTAAAAACATCATATAAAACAAACGCAAAAAGAACTAGAATCTACTCTAGTCTACCATTATTTACTATAGATGATAATACTTTAAAAAACATACTAATAAATAATAAATTAACAAATACTGAAATAAATAAAATAATTAAATATAAACATGAAGAAGAAAAAACTATAAACGAAATATTAAAAGATAACATAATAAATGACATAATAACCAAGCCAAATAGTAACGAAACAATTAACCTATCATTAGAAAATATATTTTATAAAGACATAAAATATACATACGAAGACTATTTAAAACACTACGAACAAACTATAAAATATGAACAAAAAAATAAAAATTATAAAGTAACAACCACCAATAATAAACCATTTAATAATATTACAATAACCATTCTAGAAAACAACTATGTAATACTTACTAAAAGTAAAAATCCAACCATTCATTTTGTAATAAAACATGAAAAACTAGTAAATGCTATAACAAATTACAATCCATTAATAAAGTGAGTTTTAAAAACTTACTTTTTATATAAAAGAAAAAAGACCACCTAAGTGATCTATTTAAACAAATTCTTAACTCTATCTATAAAAGTAGTATTATCTTCACTCTTAACTTCAGTCTTTTTATCTTCTTTCTTTTCTTGTTTTTCAACAACCATTACAAACTTAGTATTAGTATTAACACTACTATCTTTAACAGATATAGTTTGATAATCTTCACCTAACTTAACTAATTGTTTTATATTATTTTTATAATACATAATATTATCAGTGGCACTACTAAGTTTATTAATACCTTGTTTATTAAAAGTACTAATACCAGAATTAAGTTCCTTAAGTCCATTATTCAAATCATTTGTACCCTTATTAAACTCATTCATCTTACTATCAAGTAAGCTTACTCCTTCTTTTAACAATGTAGTACCATCATTAATCTTTTTAGAACCATCTTCCAATTTAGTAAGATAAACTTCCAAAGAATTAACAAGTTCATTAACACTAGAACTACTTGAAGTAATAATAACTTTAGCAGTCGTTAAATTAACAACATCATCAGTTAAAACACTAATAGCTTTAGTATAAACTTCATAATTATTTTCATAATCATACTTAATTTGATACTTAGTCATTCTATCTTCATCATTTGATCCTAAAATATTCTCATAACTAACAGAACTAAGTCCCATACTATCATATTTAGTTTTTAAAGTTTGAGCCTTAATAGTAAGACTTTCTATTTCACTTTTTGAAGCATTTATTTGACTATCAATTGCACTAACTTTACTCAAAACTTCTGGATCATTTAATTCACCCTTCTTAGAATTAATTGTACTAATTATTTGATTAATACCAGAATGTAATTCACTAGTTGATCCTTCAAGTAATTCTAATTTATCTAAAATAGTATCAATCTTTTCCTTAATAAGCAAAGCATTATCATCAATCTTCTTTGAACCATCCACTAACTTCTTTGAACCATTCTCAATAGTATTAATTGAACTTTGTAACTTATCAACACTACTACTTAAACTATCCATCTTAGAAAAAATACTTAAATCATCTTCTCCAATAACTTTCGGAGTCATAAGAGTATAAATACTATTAAGAACAAAATTATTAGTATCATAACTTATAACAACCTTATCAAGACCTTCCAACTCATCAATATTTAAACTTTCATATAAACCTGGAGTAGAAAGCCCCACTACAAAATATTCATTTCCTTTATCAATAACTTTACCATTCAAAACACTAATATTACTATTATCTTTATTAGAAATACTAGTAACAGTACTAACTACAAATGGTGTATACAAACTATTACCAGACACAACATGCTTATCTTTATTAGTATACTTAATAGTTATTTCAACTCTACCTTTCTTACCAAGCAACTCATCTAAAGAAATACTCTTTCCATCAAGCCTATAAGTAATATCTTCACCAACAGGCAATTCATTCTTTGATGTACCTTGATAAAAAACATCACTATCCAAATTCTTAAAAGTAACCTTATTCTTACTCTTAGTAAAAGGATCATCATTATTCAAATTAACTATATTCTCTAAATCAGTATAATCATCAAGAACCTTTTTATTTTCACTATTAATTAAATGTTCATTAACTAATATCTTATTAACACTTCCATCACCTAAAAGTTTAGCATAAACAGTTTCTTCTCTATCAAGTGCCATAACACTACTAGGAACAAACATAGATAGTAAAAGTGCACCCATTATTATTTTATTTCCTTTATTTTTCATAACTTTCCTCCTTATAATTAATCTATCAAATATCAACAATATAGATGGTAAAATAGTAAGTACTGTTATCATACTTATAATAGCACCCCTAGAAATAAGTGTACAAAGCGAACCAACCATCTCTAACTTAGAATAAAGACCTACTCCAAAAGTCGCTGCAAAGAAACACAAACCACTAGAAAGTATTGAATTACTACAATAATTAAGCGCCATTCTCATTGCCTCAAACTTATCATCACATTCCATTCTATATTTCTTATAATTAGTAGTAAGCAAAATTGCATAATCAATTGTTGCCCCAAGTTGAATAGTACCAAGTACAATCGGACCAACAAAAGGTAACACATCTCCACCAAAATAAGAAATACCCATATTTACAAATATTGCAAATTCAATTGATGCAATAAGAGGAATAGGAAGAACAATAGACTTAAGTACAAATATCATAATTATAAAGATACAAACTATCGAAGAATAATTAACATTATTAAAATCTTTATCACTAATATTTACTAAATCCTTAGTAAGAGGTCCTTCTCCCGCGAATATTGCATTAGAATCATAATTCTTAATTATCTTATTAACCTCATCGATTTGATTATTAAGCTCATCCGTTGCAACATCATAATTAGAATTAAGAAGTATTAACCTATACTTATCACTAACAAAGACTGAAGATAAATCACTAGGCAACATATCAATAGATAAACCACTATCTTTTAACTTAGAATAAGATAAAACCATATCTATTCCATCAAGACTCTCTAACTCATCTACCATCTTCTTTTCAGTATCAAGCTTCATATCCTTATCCACTAAAACAATCTCAGTAGAAACAAGATTAAACTTACTCTTCAACTCTTCATTAGCACTAATACTCTCTAAAGTCTTAGGTAAACTCTCATCTATCTTATAATAAACATCTACTTTAGAATTAGCCATATAAAATGGAATCAAAAGAAGTAAAAATACTACAAACACTTTTTTATAATTTCTAATTATAAAATCATTAAACTTATTAAACTTAATACTTATCACTTTATGTCTTGTCTTTTCTATATACTTATCAAAACAAAGTAATAAACTAGAAAACACAGTAATAACACAAATAACTCCAAGTAATACTCCCTTAGCCATTACTAAACCTAAATCTTTTCCTAAAGTAAGATTCATTGTACATAAAACCAAGAACCCCGCCATAGTAGTAAGAGCACTACCAATAACAGACGTAAATGTCTCAACAATAGCATTACTCATTGCTTCCTCTTTAGTCTTATACTTCTTAATCTTATCTAAATAAGAATGATACAAAAATATAGAAAAATCAGTAGTAACTCCAAGTTGTAATATAGCAACAAGAGCCTTAGTAATATAAGAAATTTCTCCAAAAACAATATTAGAACCAAGATTAAACACAATAGCAATTCCTATATTTGCAAGAAGTAAAATTGGTGCTAAATAAGAATCTAAAAATAACTCTAAAACAAGTAAACAAAGTAAAACTGCAATTATAACATAAATAGTAATTTCACTATCAGACAAATTCATAGTATCCAAAACCATTGAACTCATCCCACTAACTTTAATATCATTAGATAACTCTCTAATTTCACTAATAGCATTAATCGTAGTATCCGAAGAAGTAGAATCATTAAATGTTACAAAAAATAACGTAGTATTATCTTTATACATCTTATCAGTTATTTCACTAGGTAACATTTCAATAGGTACATTAGTACCCACTACATCATATATACTAACAACTTTATTAACACCATCAATATCTTTAATCTTATCTTCTAGTTTTAATAAATCTTTACTAGTAATATTATCCGCTATTACAATAGAATAAGCACCCATATTAAAATCATCTTTTAATATATTTTGCCCTTTAACAGTCTCAATATCATCAGGCAAATAAACAAGTATATCATAATTAATATTAGTAAGCTTCATCCCAATAAGAGACAAAATAAATAAAACTACTGTAATAATTAATATAATACTCTTATGCTTACATATAAAATCAGCAATCTTTTTCATAATATAACCTCCACGCTTTATAATTCTATTCCAAAAACACAAAATATTCAAAAACATAAACTACATTATGTAAACATAACCAACAAAAAATAAAAACTGTATGTATAAATAAACAACAAAAAGTACATTATCTTTACAAATGTACAAAAAGTAGTATAATTAAATTGGTGATTTTAATGAATAAAAAAGATTTAAGAGTAATAAAAACAAAAAACAATTTATATAACACACTAGTAGAACTAATGAAAGAAAAACAATTCGAAGAAATAAAAGTATCAGACATATGCAATCATGCCTTAGTAAACAGATCGACCTTCTATGCTCATTATAATGATAAATATGAACTACTCGAAGAATACATAAAAGTACTAAAAGAATCATTTACTAAAGAACTAGAAAAAAATAAAAACATTTCCAACACTAAAGAATACTATATGGAAATGATAAAAATATTTCTAGACCACGTCGAAGATAAAAAACAAATATATTCAAGTATTATGATAAACAATAGAAATAGTATGACAATGGACATAATATATGATGTTTTAAATCAAGACATAACAAATAGATTAAAAAACGAAACAATAAAAGAAATACCAAGTGATATCATGGCAAAATTCTATCTTGGTGCAATATTTAACGTAGGAATAGAATGGTTAAATAATAGCAATAAATATACAAAAGAAGAACTATTAAAATACCTAAATCTATTATTACCTGAAGAAATAAGTAAATAACACTTATTTCTTTTTTTTATAGGTTGTATAATTTTTAGTGTGTGTAATGTGTAAAGCATTATATACACTTTTTTATAAAATAAAAGACATATAAACT
>CAKOJO010000038.1 GCA_934090595.1 uncultured Bacilli bacterium
AATGGGCCGCTCCGTTCGACTTGCATGTCTTAGGCATGCCGCCAGCGTTCATCCTGAGCCAGGATCAAACTCTCCAATAAAATTATTTGTTTTTAGTTTGATTTTCTTTATTTCCTAGCTATCTCAAATTGACGTTTTGCTCAGTTTTCAAAGATCAAATCTTTTTGTTTCACTTTTCTCAAGTGCTTTTTAATTATATCAAATGGTTTTTTAAAAGTCAACTACTTTTTGCAATTTTTTTAATTTTTTTCATTAAATTTTTTGTCGTTTTTTGTTGGCTTTTTCATTCGACGTTTACTAATATATCAGATTGATTTTTGTTTGTCAACAAAAAAATGAAAATTTTTTATTTTTTTTTAATTTTTTTGTTTTTCTATATATATTATGCTTAAAATCACTACTTTATCACTACTATTGATACTAATTTTAAATTTTTACTTTTTTTATTTTTTTAAATTCTTCATAATATTTTTTTGTAGTATTTTCATCAAATGGGTATTCTTTGTTTCTTACTTTTTCTATTAATGTTGTTAATTCACTTCTTAATATTTTGTCTATTTTTTTTGAATAGTTCATTATCCTTTTATGGTATTGATATTCTCCTCTATCTAAAACTTTAAATGAACCATCCGGAAATACTCTTAGATCTAAATCATAGTCTATATATTTGATAGTGTTATTTTCAATTATATATGGTGATGCAATATTGCAATAATAATAAATACCTGTTGGTTTTATTTGACCTATTATATTAAACCAATTATCTTTTGAAAAGTACATAATTGCTGGCTCTTTTGTTCTCCATGTTCTCCCATCTGATTCTGTTACTAATGTTTTATAGTTTCCAAATATAGCATAATCTTTAGTTTGATCTATATATATTGCTTGATCCCAACTTCTATGAATTTTATGATCGTGTTTATAACTATGTATATTTAATCTATCTCCAACCTTAAATTCCATCATATCACTCCCTATTGGTTTTATTATATATCATTTTTATAAATAAAACAAATTAATTTACATTGTATATTATTGTTAAAAATATTTAGTATTATTTTTATAAATAAAGAAAAAAACAAATAGTTTCCTATTTGTTTAATGTTTCTATTGCTTTTTGAAGTTGATTGTCATCTTCATCTTTTTGTGTTTCATAATACTTTTCATTAAGTTTTTCTTCTATAGTTGGTTTTATACCAGTTTTGTCAATACTATTTCCTTTTGATGTCAACCATGTTTCTGCAGTATATTTTACCATTGAGCCATTTGATAAGTTTAATACCTTTTGAACAGTTCCTTTTCCATATGTTGTTGTTCCTATTAGAGTTGCACCATATTCTTCATTTAATGCTGCCGCTAATACTTCTGATCCTGAAGCACTTCCTCCATTGATTAGAACGGCAATTTTGTATTTTCTATTGTTGTTTTCTGTAGAGTATATCTTTTCTACTTTTTCTTTTGTTTTGATTTGACAAATTACTTGATCTTTGTTTAAGAACAAGTTTGCTATGTTTTTAACAGATTCTAAATGACCACCAGTATTGCTTCTTACATCTATTATTAAGCTATTAATATTTTGTTTTTCTAATTGTTCTAATTGTTCTTTAAATTGTTCATCCGTATTTAATGCAAATATAGATATGTACATGTATCCTATTTTTTTATTATTTTTTTCTATTACTTTTGATGTTACTGATGGAATAGAGATAGTCCCTGTTGATAGTGTTACGTTTTTTTCTTCATTTTCTCTTTTTATTGTGACTGTAAATGGTTTTTTATAGCTCTTTATTTTGTTTGTTACTTCTTTTAGTTCTTTGTTTTCAGTTGATTCATTATCCACTTTTGTTATTATGTCATTTTCTTTTATTCCCGCTTTTGATGCTGGTGAATTTTCAAAAACACTTGCTACTACTATGTTTTTGTCTTTATCTTGTGTTACTTCTAGTCCTATTCCTGTAAATGTTCCATTTAGTCTAAGATTAAAATCTTCTGATTCTTCTTCATCAAAGTATACAGAGTATTGATCTCCAAGAAAATCCATCATTCCTTGAATGGCTGCTTCACTTAGTTTATCTTTATCTACTTTGCCATAGTATTCATTTAATATTGTATTGTATACCTTTTCTATTTCAGTTGCATTTGCTTTGCTCACTTTGCATTCAGCACATTTATTACTAAATATTACTTCTCCTACTAGTAGGCCTAATATTAAAGACATAATTATTACAATTATTAACTCGGCAGAATTAAATCTAACTTTATCTAGTTGAAGTTTTTTTTCTATTATTTTAAGTGCACTTTTTGTTTTTTTATTTATTTTGTCTTTTATATTTTTCATATCTTATCACCAATTATAATAATATCACATATTTTAATAGTTATAAACTGATTTTTTGTTTTTTTAGATTGTTTTATGTAAAAAAGAAGCTTAATGCCTCTTAATTATTTTATTTTTCATTCATTGTTGCTACTACATTTAATGATTTAGCAACTTGTAGTAATTCTTGTTTGTTCATTGTATCTGATGCTATGTAGTATTCTATTCCATTGCTGGTCCATGTATATGAAACATCTGTTAATGATCCTACTGTGTCTATTAGTAAGAATGGTTCTCCGTAAGTTGGCACTATTGTTAATTCGTCTGATGCTTTAACTGTTTCTTGTACTAATATGAATGGATTGTCTCCTGAGAATGTCATTATCATTCTTTGACCATTTTCTGTTTGAATTGTTTCTTTGTTTGATAGCGATGTGTTAGTAGGTAAATAGAATGGGAACAATGAATCTTCTAATGATGAAGTAGCTTCTTCTTTAGTTGTTGTTTCTTGACCTTGTTGTTGTTCTTCTGTTTGTTCTTGATTATTTTGTTGTTCTTCTGTTTGTTCATTGCTATCTTGTTTTGTATTATTGCTATCTTGGTTTTTATTTTCGTTTTGTTTTTGGCTATTATCTTTTGTATTTTCAGTATCTACTTGATATTCTTTTGCAACTTTTTCTAGTTTGAAGTATTCATCATCAAATGTTGGTTTTTTATCAATATTAGATACTGTAAACTCTATGTATGGAACATTTTTGTCATTTAGTACTTTTACTTGTTTTAAAGTACTATTTTTATCTAATATTATTTGTTGTTTTTTATATGTTGGATTATTTGGATAGTTTACTTTGGTTGTAAAAATAAAATTGTTGTCTTGTTGTTCAAATGTTGCTTCTTTATCATTTTTTAAGTCATTTACTAGTGAACCTAATAAATATACTTGAGAGTTGTTATTTGGCCATGTTGATTGGAATTTGAAGCTCTTATTGATTGATGGTGATATTACATATACTCCATCGCTATTTTTTAAAATTATTTGTTTATAGTCGTTTGCTTTGTTTGTTAATACTACTTTATAGTTTTCATCTTTTTTGTAACTTACTTCAACATCATATTTGTATGTATCATCATTGTTGGTTAAGGACATTTCTCCTTCGATATAATAGCTTTTTAAATTGTCTGAATCTTTTATGAAGTTTTCTTTTATTTTATCTTCATTTAAAGTTCCACATCCTGTCAATAATAGTGTCATTACTAAAGCAATGCTTAAAAACTTTTTTTTCATATTTCACTCCTTCTTTTCTTTCATTTAATTATATTTATATATTTTTTTATTATTCGTGAATATTTTCATTTTTTTGGTACATAATATTTAACGAAATAGGAAAAGGAGGAATTATATGAGTACTTTACAAAAGGTAGCTTTAGTATTCACCATAATTGGTGCAATCGTATGGCTTCTTGTTGGTTTATTTGATTTTAATTTAGTTACTTCTTTATTCGGAGAAGCTAATATTATATCTAGAATTATTTATATAATTGTAGGTATATGTGGATTAATAAATATTGGACTATTTTTTGAAGAAGATTAAAAAAACTCAAGATTTTGTTTCTTGAGTTTTTTTATATTTCCATTAATTCTTTTTCTTTTTCTTTTGTTAGTTCTTCTATTTTCTTGTTATAGTCATTTACTACTTCTTGAATAATATCTATTACGTTTTTTTCTTGGTCTTCTGGAAGTTCGTCGTTTTTAACCATTTCTATTACATCTCTACGAATGTTTCTTATAGCTATTCTTCCTTCTTCAGCGTATTCTTTTACTACTTTAACTAATTCTCTTCTTCTTTCTTCAGTTAGTTGTGGAATAGTTATAAATACTGTTTCTCCATTATTATTTGGAGTAACACCAAGGTTTGCTTCAAATATTGCTTTTTCTATTGCTCCAAGTAAGTTTTTGTCAAATGGTTTAACACTTAATTGTCTTGCTTCTGGAACGAATATTGTAGCAACTTGTTTTACTGGTGTTGGTGTTCCATAGTATGATACCATTACATCGTCTAACATGCTTGGATTAGCGCGTCCTGCTCTTACAGTGGTAAATCTTTCTTCAAGGTTTTTAATTGCTTTGTTCATTTTTTCAATTGCAATTTGTTTATAGTCGTTATTCATAGTTATCTCTCCTTCATATAAATTATATCAAATAAGGATTAAAATGTGAATAAAAACTGATACTTTTTATGGTATCAGTTCTATTATTTTGATATTTTTTCAAAACCTTCGAGTAGTAATTTTTGATATTGATCTGTTAGTTTTATATTATTACTTGATGAGTCGAATTCAAAATCATCATAATAGCCATATATTTTTTTATCTAATATAAAGACTATTGCTGGTGTTGAAAATACCTTTTCTTCAGTTTTATAAACTTGTTGTTCTTTTTCTACATTTAATGTAGTTATGTAATCATTTAGTTTTTCTAACATTTCACCATATAGTTTAGTTCCATCTGAGGTTTTGACTAGTTTTTCATCTTTTATTTCGTATTTGGGGTTATTATCTTTATAATTATAATAATATATGTCAATATTATAATCTTTTTCTATATTGTTTAAAGAGTCTACAAGATATCTTGATTTATTATCTTGTGGTTCTCCGATAAAGATTACGTTATTTGATGAAAAAACGTTATTTATATTATTCATGTCCAAGTATTTAAAGTTGTTATCTTTTTCTATATTTAGTTGATAATTTGTACTATTATAGTTTTCGTATTCGACTTTAAAGTTTAGGCCATCAATAACTTGCTCTTCTTTTTCTATTTGTGGTTTTATTTCACATCCACATATTAGAAAAATTGATATTATTAGTATTATGTACTTCTTCATGTTGTTATCCGTTTATTTGATTTTTTACTTCCTCTGCAAAGTTTTCAACTTTCTTTTCCATACCTTCGCCTACTTCATATCTTACAAGTTTTAGAATTGTTCCTCCATTTTGAGCAACGTATTTTTCAACTGTTTCTTTGTTTTCAGCTTTGATAAATATTTGATCAGTTAAACATACTTCTTCATAGAATTTTTTTACTTTTCCAACCATGATTTGTTCAATTCTATCTTCTGGTTTTCCTTCGTTTAGTAATTGTTCTCTCATGATTGTTTTTTCTTTTTCTAGTACTTCAGTTGGTACTTCTTGTTCATTTAAGTATAATGGTCTCATTGCAGCAGCATGCATTGCTACTTCTTTTGCTACTTCTTCATTTGCTCCTTCAAGTAGAGTTAATGCAACGATTCTACCACCCATATGTGTATATGAACCAAATACTTGTGAATCTGTTTTTTCTAGTTTTTCAAATCTTCTGAAACTAATTTTTTCTCCGATTGTTGAAGTGATAGCTATTATTTTGTCACTAATCTTTTCACCATTTACTTCAAGATTTAGTGCTTCTTCCATAGTTGTAACATCGCTTTCTAATAAATCTTTAGATAGTTCGTTTACAAAGCTTTGGAATTTTTCGTTTTTAGCAACAAAGTCTGTTTCTGAGTTTACTTCGATTACAACAGCTTTATTTCCTTCGATTAAAACGTTAGCTAATCCTTCTGCTGCTATTCTTTCCGCTTTTTTAGCAGCTTTTGATATACCTTTTTCTCTTAACCATGTAATTGCTTCTTCCATGTCTCCATTTGTTTCTTGAAGGGCTTTTTTGCAATCCATCATTCCTGCCCCTGTTTTTTCTCTTAATTCTTTTACATCTTGAGCGCTAAACATAGTATACCTCCTAATTATTTTAATGCTTCCAATAAGTCAGCTTTTTTCATTGTACTATAACCTTTTACTTCTTTTTCTTTAGCTAATGCTTTTAGTTCTGCTAAAGTTAAGTCTTCAAGGTTTGTTTCTTCTGCTTTTTGTTCTTCTTTTACTTCTACTTCTTGTTTTTCAACTTTTTCAGTTTTTTCTTCTTTTTTGTTTTCTTTTTTAGATTCTTCTTTTTTAGGTTTGTTAGCTTTATCTTCAGGTGAAACACAGTTTAGCATTTCTCCTCCGTTAACTTCATTTATAGCATTTGCTAAAGCACCAATTACTAATTTTACAGCTCTTACTGCATCATCGTTTGCTGGAATTACATAATCTACCATATCTGGATCACAGTTAGTATCTACTATACCAAATACTGGGATTTTTAATTTTCTAGCTTCTTTTATAGCTGTTTCTTCAACACGTGGATCTACGATAATCATAGCACTAGGTAATTTTTTCATTTCTCTAATTCCACGTAAGTTTTTATTTAATTTTTCATATTCTTTTTTAATTTGTGCAACTTCTTTTTTAGGTAATAGTTCTAATGTACCGTCTTTTTCCATTGCTTCAATTTCATCTAATCTTCTTACTCTATTTTTGATAGTTCTGAAGTTAGTTAAAGTTCCTCCTAACCATCTTTCGTTTATAAAGTAATTGTTTGTTCTGATAGCATTTTCTTCCATAGCTTCTTGTGCTTGTTTTTTAGTTCCTACGAATAAGAAAGTTCCTCCGTTTTCTGCTATCTTTTTAATTTCTTCGTATGCTTCTTCGATGCATTTTGCTGTTTTTTGTAAATCGATAATATAAATATCATCTCTTGATGTATAAATATATTCTCTCATCTTTGGATTCCATCTTCTTTTTTGATGTCCAAAATGTACTCCTGCTTCTAATAAATAATTCATTGACACTACTGTCATAATTTTTCCTCCTTCGTTTTTACTTCTACTAAATTCAAAATAATATCACCAATTGGCACTAGATATTAAAATTCTTTAGTATGTTTTTTTATTTTAGTGCTGCTACTAGGTCAGCTTTTTTCATTGAAGTGTATCCTTCAATTCCTTTTTCTTTTGCAAGTTCTTTTAATTCTGCTACTGTCATTTTTGAAATGTCATTTGTTTTTTCTTCTTTTATTTCGCTTTTTGTTTCTTTTTTAACTGTTTTATTTTCTATTTTACCAGTTTTAGCAATTTTTACTAAGTTAGCAAATGCTTCTTTATCATTTATTGCTAATTCTGATAGCATTTTTCTATTGATTTCTACTCCTGCTTTATTTAGACCATTAATAAATCTTGAATAGCTAATATCGTTGTTTCTACATTCTGCATTGATTCTTGTAATCCATAATTTTCTAAAGTTTCTTTTTGTTTGTTTACGATCACGGTATGCATATCTTTCTGAATGCATTACTTGTTCGTGTGCTGTTTTGTATAGTCTGTGTTTACTTCCGAAGTAACCTTCAGCTTTTTTTAGAACTTTTTTACGTCTTGCTCGTGTGGCAACACTGTTTTTAACTCTTGTCATTTTTTACTCCTCCTTATCTTATTACGCTTTTAAATCTTTTTAAGTCTGACTTGCTTAATTCAGATTTGGCTCCTGCTTTTCTTGATTGGGCAGGACTTTTCTTTCCTGTTTGGTGATTATTACCAGCATTCAATTTAGTAATAGATCCACTTTGTCTAATATTTAATATTTTTTTTGTTCCCTTATGGGTCTTAATTTTTCCCATGTTAATCCTCCTTACTTATCTTTGATTGGTGCAAGTATCATAGTCATGTTTCTTCCATCTAGTTTTGCTTGTTGTTCTATTGTTGCTATTTTATTTACTTCGTTTGCAAATCTAGTCATTACGTCTATACCTCGGTCGGTATGAAGCATTTGTCTTCCTTTAAATCTAATGCTTAGTTTTACTTTATGACCTTTTTCTAAATACTTAGAAGCGTTTCTCAATTTTGTATTGAAGTCTCCGATATCGATGTCTGGTGACAGACGATATTCTTTTAATTCGACTATATTTGCTTGTTGTTTTTTCTTTGCTTCTTTTTGTTTTTTAGATTTTTCATATTTGAATTTATTATAATCCATTATTTTGCATACCGCAGGATTGGCATTAGGACTTATTAATACTAAGTCTAATCCAGCGTAGTTTGCAATTGTTAAAGCATCTTTTATTGCTTTGACTCCTAATTGTTCACCGTTTGGTCCAATTACTAAAACATGACTTTCTCTAATTTGTTCATTTGTTAACAAATCATTACTTTTTGTTGCTATACAAAACACCTCCATAATATAAAAAGAGTACGAAATGTACTCTTATCCAACCTAAAAACACATAATATTTATGTTAGGCATTGACCTACGACTGTTCGTCATCAGGTGGATATAAGACATCTCTTTCCTTTTTAACACTTAAGATTATATCTAAAATATATGTTTTTGTCAAGAAAAAAATGATATAAGTTGGTTATTTTTCTTGTTCTTTTTGCTGTTTTTCTAACATTTTTAATATTTTATTTTGATTGGTTGTCAATTTATTTATTTGTTCATGTAATTGTTCTAGAATTAATTCACTTTTTAAATCTGTTTTGTAGTCGTTTTTTCCTCTTAAAGTATCTTTTTTGGCATTTCTATTTTGACTCATCATAATGATTGGTGCTTGTAGGGCTGCCACACATGAAAGTACTAGGTTTAGTAGAATGAATGGATAGGGATCTAAGTTTTTAAATATTGTTACATTTAAAAGTATCCAAACAATTAAGAAGAGTGAAAAACCAATTATGAATGACCAACTTCCAGCTATTTCAGTGAATTTGTCTGCCAACGCATCCCATTTTGTTCTTGTTGCTTCGAATTGTTTGTCAACGTCTACTGAAAGTGGTTCGTCGAATAATAGCTCCATTAGTTCATCTTCATTTAGTTCTTCATTATTTTTATTTAATAATTTTTTTACTATTTCTTTTCTTGTTGCCATAGTTTTACCTCCCAAATCCCATTTTGTCTTTCATTAGCTCATATTTTTCTTTTGCTTGTTTTCTGGCTTTTTCTATTCCTTGGTCTAGAATTTTATCTATTTCATTGCTATTTAGTATTTGATTGTATTTTTTTTGAATTTTATCTATTTCATTTATTACTACTTCTGCTACTTGTTTTTTAAATTCACCATAGTTAGAATTTTTAAATTCTTCTTCTACTTCTTCGGTTGTTTTATTGGCAAATACTTTATATATATTTATTAGGTTTGATATTCCTGGTTTGTCTTCTTTATCATATTTGATTGTCTTTTCTGAATCTGTTGTTGCACTCATTATTTTTTTTCTTATTGTTTCTTTATCATCTAGAAGGTTTATTACACCTTTTTGATTTTCACTTGATTTTGACATTTTTTTAGTTGGATCTATTAAATCCATGATTCTAGCGCCTTCTTCTGGTATTAATGGTTCTGGAATGATAAAGGTTTTTCCATATTTTTTGTTGAATCTTTCGGCGATGTCTCTTGCTAGTTCTACGTGTTGTTTTTGGTCACCACCTACTGGAACGTAGTTAATATCGTATGCTAAAATGTCTGCGGTCATTAATACTGGATATGTTAATAATCCACTTGTAAAATTCATGTTTTTTAAGCTTTTGTCTTTGAATTGAGTCATTCTAGATAGTTCTCCATAGTATGTGTTGCATTCTAAAAGCCATGAAATATTGGCGTGGTATTCATTTTCAGATTGGATAAATATAGTGTTCTTATTTGAATCAATTCCGCATGCTAAGTAAAGAGCAAGCAGGCTTTTTACTTTTGATGATAACGTTTTTGGATCTTGAGGTATAGTTATAGCGTGTAAATCTGCCACAAAAATGTATGAATCGAATTCATCTTGATATCTTACCATTTGCTTTATTGCTCCGATGTAGTTTCCAATATGAATTGTACCTGTTGGTTGTAAACCAGTTAATATTTTCTTTTTGTTCATTTTATCACTTCCATCTGTGATAATTATATCATTTATTTTGTTTAATTAAAACTTTTATTTTATATTTTTGTATGAAAAAAGATCTGAATTAAATCCAGATCTTTAAGTAATTATTCAATAATTTCAGAAACTTTACCAGCACCAACTGTTCTACCACCTTCACGGATTGAGAATTCAGTTCCGT
>CAKOJO010000039.1 GCA_934090595.1 uncultured Bacilli bacterium
ACATGTGATACAGCATATTATAAACTAACTATAAAAGATCTAATAAACTCATCTATAAACAAAGATGTAATACAATACCATGTGGTAGACAAACAAAACACTATGACATATAAGCTTGGAGACGTTAATGATAATGGAAAAATGAATTCAGGAGATGCTTCTCAAATAATGAGATATCTTGAAAATAACAGTAGTAAATTCGATACAATTGCTACGGCAAGATATGCTGCAGATGTAGATGGAAATGAAAAAATAACAGAGGAAGATATAAACTTGATATTACAATCTGCTACTAGTAGTACTTTCCCAGCAGGAACTCCACTTGAAGAAAAAACAACAACTAAAGAAATAATAAATGTAAACCCAGATACATTCTTAATAGAAAACTCAATTGAAAAAGGACAAACTCATGAATATGAAATAATAATGTGGATAAGTAATACTGCAACAAATACAGATTTATATGAAAACGGAGATACAACAAAACCAATAGAATATAAATATGCGCTTAATATTGAAGCTTATGATGAAAAGCCAAAAGAAGATTATGCACTAGAGTTTGCTCAAGCAAATGTAGGACAAAACGGTCTTGAACAAATAACACATGAAATAGATGATACATTACAAGTAGATAGTAAGTTTGCAACAGAATACAGATATCGTGGAGGAAGTGTAAAAAACTATGTTACATTTAATAATGAGGTATGGAGAATAATCGGAGTAATACCTACTGAAGATACAGATGGTAATATAGAAAATAGAATTAAAATAATAAGAAATGAATCTATTGGAGAGTTTCAATGGGATGACGGAACTAATAGTGAACGTACATCTTATTTTCCAAACGATTGGTCCTTTGCTTCTTTAAACACATACTTAAATAATGATTATTATAATACATTGACTACTGACGCAAAAAACATGATAGGAACAACAAAATATTATCTTGGTGGGTACGGTCGGACTGATGATATAACAAGTGATGCAATGTGGCAGTATGAAAGAAAAAAAGGAAATGGAAAAGATTGCACAACTGATAATAATTTTCAAAGTGGTACAGAATGCTATTTTAATGAAAATGATACTATAGTACAAAATGCTGCAGATAAGAAAATAGCTTTATTGTACGCAAGTGATTTTCTTTATGCACAATCTGGTTGGTTAGAAGAATACAAATCAGATGAATGGCTACTTACTCAAGTTACTGCAATTAATAATATTATGGGATATGTGTATGTTCATACACAAGAGCTTGGTCTTTGGGCATCAGGTTTTGCAGATATTTTTGGTGTGCAGATCAATACTCGACCAGTTTTAACTTTATCATCAAATGTCAAAATAACATCAGGATCTGGAACAAGTTCTGAACCGTATCAATTATCAATTGATTAAATAGAAATAGTACTTGAAAAAGTACTTTTTTTGTTGTACTATTATTATAGTAGGGAGTGAATAGATATGGAAAATAAAAATGATGATAATAAAAAGAAAAGAATATTTATATTACTTGCATTAATGTTATTCAACTTAGCTTTAGTATCTTTTGGTACATATGCTTTCTGGGATATTGCTGGGGATTCAATTACTGGTAATAATAGTATATCTACTGGACAAATAAAGATGAGTTATACTGAATCTAATGAAATCAAAATGGAAAATGCTATTCCTTTACCTGATGAAGCTGGTAAGAGTTTAAATGATTATTTTGATTTTCAAGTATTGTCTTATATCAAAACTAAGGAAAGTGATAATAAGAAAAGAATGCTTAATTATAATATTATTCTTGAACCAATAAATGTAAATAATCCTTTACATGATAATGAAATAAAAGTATATTTAACTAAAGTAGAAAATGGTGTTGAAAAAGTTGTGGTTGAACCTATTACTATTGATAAATTAAATAATTATATACTTAAATCAGAAGAAGAAGCATTTTCAAACAATAAAGATAGAGTTTTAACAAGTTATAGACTAAGAGCATGGATTGATGAAGACGTTGATACTGATAAAGTTACTGGTAAATCTTATAGTTATAAGTTTAGAGTAAATATAGATGGAAAAGCTTAATCGGTTTTATGAGTGGTATGTTTTTATACATATCATTTTTTAATTTCTTCTTTTTATTTTTTATATTTTGTATTATAATGTTAATAGTAGGTGATAACAATGGCAAAGAAAAAAACTCGTAAAAACTCTAAGAAAAAAGAAAGTTATTTTATGGATTTATATGGAATACTTCTTATGCTTATTGCAATAATAGGTATTGGTAAGTATGGTCCAGTAGGAAGATTTATTGCTTCTTTTGCAGTCTTTCTAGTAGGTAACCTATATTTCTTTTTACTTTTATTTATTTTAGTAATGGGTGGATACTTAATTATATATAGAAAAAATATTAATTTCTTTTCCTCTAAGATGTTAGGATTTTATTTATTTTTAATAGGAATATTAGTATTCTTACATCAAAATTATGTTTTAGAATCTGTTCAAGTATCAAAGATTTTTAGTGCTACAGTAGATAATATAATGAGTGCAGTCACAAGAATAATGGAAAGTAAAATTAGTGTTGGAGTATTTGATGCTAGTCTTTCTAACACTGGTGGTGGTATTCTTGGTGCCATATTTTCTACTTTATTTTACAAATTATTTGAAAAAGATGGAACAGATATAGTAGTATGGGTACTTCTTATTTCTGGATTTATGATTTTTACTGGTATGTCTATATTTAATATTGTAAGAAACATTGCAGAAAAGACTAAGGATATGATCCCTGAAAAAGAAGAAAAACCTAAGAAAGAAAAGGTTAAAGATAAGTCTAAGATTGAACCAGTTTCAATTAATGATTTAGATAGTAAGCTTAAGATTGTTGATCATAATGATGTAGATAAAGATAAATTAGTAGTTCATGATATTAGTCAAATTACTAAGGTTACTCCTGAAGTTATTAATGAAGAGGCTCCTAAAGTAGAAAAAGTTGAAACTAATAAACAATATAAATTGCCTCCGATAGAATTACTTGATGCACCAAAGAATAAGAAGAATAATACTGATCATCAAGTTATAGAAAAAAATATTGAAATATTAGAGAAAGTATTAAAAGACTTTGGAATTATTGGTAGAGTAGTTGAGGTTAATATTGGACCTACTGTTACACAATATGAAATGGAACTTAATTCTGGTACTAAGGTTAGTAAACTACTTAGTATAAACAAAGAAATTAGTCTTGCCCTTGCTAAGAAAGATGTTCGTATTCAAGCACCAATACCTGGTAAATCTACTGTTGGTATTGAAATGCCTAATGATCATGCCCAAAGTGTTTCATTAAGAGAAACTATCGAAGGTATGCCAAAAAATACTAATACTTCACTTCTTGCAGTAGCTCTTGGTAAAGATATTATGGGTAAAGTAAAATATTGTGAAATAGATAAAACACCACATCTTTTAGTCGCTGGGGCAACTGGATCTGGTAAATCAGTATGTATTAATGGTATTATTATATCAATACTTATGAAAGCTCGTCCTGATGAAGTAAAATTAGTAATGGTTGATCCTAAGAAAGTAGAACTTGGTATTTATAATGGTATTCCACATCTTTTAACTCCAGTAGTAACTGATCCCCGTAAAGCATCTATTGCCCTTAAAAGAGCAGTTAGTGAAATGGAAAGAAGATATGACTTATTTGAAGAACTTGGTACTAAAAATATTACTAGTTATAATAAATTAATTGAAGAAAAAAATAAGAAATTACCTGAAGATGAAAAATATAATAAAATGCCATATATCGTTGTTATAGTAGATGAATTAGCAGATCTAATGCTTGTTGCGGGTAAAGAAGTAGAAGATTCTATAATGAGAATTACACAAATGGCTCGTGCTGCTGGTATTCATTTGATTATTGCAACACAAAGACCATCTACAGATGTAATTACAGGTCTAATTAAAGCAAATATTCCATCACGTATTTCATTCGCAGTATCATCAAGTATTGACTCTAGAACTATTCTTGATATGACCGGAGCAGAAAAACTACTTGGTAAAGGTGATATGTTATTCTTACCAATGGGTGAGAGTGCTCCGGATAGAATACAAGGTTCATTTGTATCTGAAGAAGAAATTAAAAAAGTAGTAGACTATACAATATCACAACAAAAAGCACAATTTGATAGTAACTTTATGGATTTAGATAGTGTTGATCATGAAAAGAAAAATAATCCAATATCTGATGATAAGGAAGAGTATGATGATCCACTATATAATGAAATAGTAGAATTTGTAGTGACAACTGGTAAAGCAAGTGCATCCTTGTTGCAAAGAAAGTTTAAACTTGGATACAATCGTGCTGCCAGAATAATAGACCTACTTGAAGAACGAGGCATAATTGGACCACAAAATGGTTCAAAACCACGTGAAGTATTAATAAAATTAGAAAAGGATGATGAATAATGACACCACATATTGAAGCAAAAAAAGAAGAAATTGCAAAAATTGTAATAATGCCTGGTGATCCTAATAGAGCAAAATATATTGCAGAAAATTATCTTGATGACTATAAACTAGTTAATAGTGTTCGTTCTAATTATGCATATACTGGTTATTATAAGGGTAAACTAGTAACAATAGCAACATCTGGAATGGGTATGCCTAGTATGGGAATATATTCTTATGAATTGTTTAATTTCTATGATGTTAGTGAAATCATTAGAATTGGATCATGTGGAGCAGTAGATGAAAATATAAAACTAGGTAGTGTTATACTACCTACCGGAGCTTATACTAATTCAAACTTTTCGTGTCAATTTGACAGTGAAAATGTTAATTATTGTTTGAGTTCTATTGAAATTAATGATAAAATAAAAAAGTGCTCTTTAGACCGTAGTATTAATTTGATAGAAAGTGATGTTAAGACTAGTGATTTGTTTTATCACTTAAAACCTGAAGATGATAAGTTTTCCTATAAGGCAGTAGAAATGGAATGCTTTGCACTATTTTATATTGCTAAAAGATTAAATAAAAAAGCATCAGCAGTCTTAACAGTTTCAGATAATATTAAAACCTTAGAAGAAATGTCTAGCAAAGAAAGAGAAACAACATTTAATGATGCAATTACTTTAGTACTTGAATCATTATAAACTTGCAGTACATGAAAGAGGTGGGAATATGGAATATAAAAGAATAGAAGAAGTATCTTATAATTTACATTTAATAAAAACAAATAAATTTAAGACACTTCTTTTTAAGGTTGTTTTATCTGAAAAACAAAAGAAAGAAGATATTACAATACGTAATATACTATTAGATAATTTAATGTCTTCTTCTAAAGATTATCCTACTATGAGAGATGTTAGCATTAAAAAACAAGATTTATATGGTGCATCAATTACTATGGTTAATCGTAGAATAGGAGATCATACTTTTATTGAGTATACCATGTCTATACTTAATCCTAGATTTACTGAAGAATCCATGCTTAAAGATTCAGTTGAGTTTTATAGCAATTTACTTTACAAACCCAATGTTAAAGATAATTCCTTTGATGAGGAGTTATTTGAAATGTCTAAAGAGAACCTAAGAAAAGAAATATTAATGAACAATGAAAGATCTAGTATATATGGTTTTACAAGATTTAAAGAAAATATTGATATTAATGCACCATTTTCATATCATCAAAGTGGTTATCTTGAGGACCTAGACTCTATTACTGCATCTTCTTTATATGAATACTACAATCATGTTTTAGAAAATGATGCTTGTGATATATGTGTAATCGGAGACTTTGATTTTGACGAAATGAGAAATCTTATAAAAGATAATTTTAAATTTAAGAATACTAAAAGAGCAGATTCTTATGAAATAATTTTATCCAGTGATAGAAATAATAAAGAAGTAATCGAAGATAGTTCCTTTAATCAAAGTAAGTTATTTATTGGATTTAAATTAACAGAATTTAGTCCTGATGATAAGAAATATGCTTTAATATTATTTAATATAATATTTGGTAATTCACCAGAATCAAGATTATTTAAGGAAGTACGTGAAGAAAAATCTCTTGCTTATTCTATATCTTCAGCTTATAGAAGACTAGATAATTTCTATTATGTAAGCGCAGGTATATCATATGAAAATTATGAAGAAGCATTAAATACAATTAAAAAGTGCTTATCCGATATTCAAAATAATGGAATTACTGATGAAGAATTAGAAAGAGCAAAAGCTTTATACGTATCAATTTTAAATGATGTAATGGAATCTCCTTCATCAATTATAGAGATATACTTTACAGAGTTATATTTTGGTAATGATAGTTATGAAAAACAACTAGAAATGTCTCAAAATATCACTAAAGAAGATATAGTAAGAGTAGCTAATTTATTAAAAATAGATACAATATATTTACTAAAAGAAGGTGCAAAATGAAAGAAATAAATATTAATAATTTTGATGAAAAACTATATTATGAAAAACTAGATAATGGTTTAGAAGTATTTGTTGTACCTCTTAATAATACAAAAAGTTTCTATGTTAGTACATCAGTAAAATTTGGTGGAATGAATCGATCATTTAAAGTAAATGGTAAAGAATATACAGTTCCTACTGGAATAGCTCATTTCTTAGAACATAAATTATTTGAAAGAGAAGATAATCCATTCAATTTCTATATGAAAAGTGGTACTGATGTGAATGCCTCAACTAATAATGATAATACTACTTATTTCTTTTATGGAAATAGTAACTTCGACGAAAATCTTAAATATTTACTTAACTGGGTAACTAGTTTTTCTATAACAGAAGAACAAGTTGAAAAGGAAAAGGGAATCATTTTGGAAGAAGCATCTATGTATAAAGATGTTCCTGATAGGATTTTATATGAGGCATTATCAAGTAATTTATATATAAATCATCCATATAAAGATAAGGTAATTGGTACTGATTCTGATATTAATAGTATTACTAAAGAAGAACTAGAACTATGTTATAGAAGTTTTTATAGACCAGATAATATGTATTTAGTTGCAGTAGGAAATATCGATCAAGATAGTTTTATTAAAATAGTAAAAGAAGAACTAAAAGATTATAAAAAACCTACCGATGTAGTAGAAACAGTAGAAATACATGAACCAGATATGGTGAAACAAGAGTATGAGGAAATAGAGTTTCCTGTTGAAGTAAATAAACTTGCTATTGGTTATAAAATGAATAGAAATCTATTTAAAGATTTGAACATTGATAGATATATGTTAGATTATTATATGCAAATGATTTTGAGTATGGCATTTGGAAGTTCATCTTCATTTATTGAAAAACTATATTTAAAAAACATTGTTTACTCTGTCACTTATGAACTTGTTGATACAAATGAACATTATATGTTTAATTTCTATGTTAATACAGATAAAACAGATGAATTCTTAGATGAATTTTATAAATATATTAAGAATTTAGATCTTAATTTAGATGCTTTTAACAGAATTATTAAGCTTTGGGTAGCAAGTGAAGTAAGAATGATTGATCAAGTGATAGCGACAGCTAAAAATATTGTGTATGATTTGATTGACTATGGGGAATTTAAAAATGATAAGATAAAAGATATTAGAAGTTTAGACTATAATACATTGCTTGAAGTTTGTAAAAAATTAGACTTCAATAGTAAATGTATTGTAAACTTAAAAAGTAATAAAGAAAAAACAGTTGCATAACTTGTTTTTTTTTGATATTATATATTTAAGATAAGGAGTGTTGGCTATGGATATAGAAATGTTTATTAAATTTCCAGGTATTTTGATTACAATTGGAGCTGTTCTTCTTTTGTTATCAATTATAATTGGATTTATAGCTTATAAGAAAGATAAAAATACAATTGGAGCGAGTTCACTAAGTAATGATGTATTATCAGTTGATGAAATAGATGATGAAAAACCACCAATTGAAAATACTCAAAAAATAAAAATAGAAGAACCTAAAGAAGAGGAAAAAGAATCATTTACGTTCCCTAAGGAAGAAGAAATTGAAGACATTAAAACTGAACCAATTCCAATTATTAATCAAGTAGATACTGTAAATAATGATGAAGTTACAGTTGTGCCTGTAATGGAAAAGGTTGAGCCTGTTGTAACAGAACCTATTGTAGAAAAAGTAGAAGAAATAAAACCTGTTGCAACAGAAGAACCAATCAAAGAAGAAGTGATTGAACAACCTAAAACTACATTAATATATGGTGGTGTTGAACCTACTAAACAGTTTAATTTTAGTTTTAATAGTGAAAAGGGTACTTATGAAGAAAAGAAACCTGTTGAAAATATTGCTCAAGTTGTTGAAGAAAAGCCAGTTGAAGTTGTACAAAGACCAATAATTGAACAACCTACTGAAGAATTACAAACTATTAAAGAAGAAACACCTATTGAAGCTAAACAAGTAGTGGTTGAAGACGAAGAAGATATCGAAGTATTATAGATATCTTCTTTTATAATATTTAATTGCATCAATTATAGTGCTAATTGCATCATTTCGTGGTATAATGATGCAAATGAAAAAAGGAGTGATGCAATTTGAGAAAGTTTAATTTGATTAAAGAGTACAATAGTGTTATATCAAATAATAATATTATTAATCTTATGAATAAGATTCATGAGTATAAAGGGAAACAATCATATTTATTAGAGTCTAAAAAAGATACATTAAATGCTTTATTAAATGTTGCTAGAATTCAAAGTACATCTTCATCAAATAAAATCGAAGGTATTTATACTACTGATGAAAGAATTAATGAGATAGTAAATCAAAAACTAGAACCTAAAAATAGAAATGAAGAGGAAATCGCAGGATATAGAGATGTATTATCATTGATACATGAGAATCATAACTTTATTGATATAAATCAAAATACAATTTTGCAATTACACAAATACTTGTATAAATATACTGGTTATAGTTATGGTGGTAAGTTTAAAAGTTCTCAAAATTATATTGAAGAAATAAATGAAAATGGAGAAAAAAAAGTAAAATTTACACCACTTTCTCCAGTAGAAACACCAATGGCAATTGATGACTTATGTAAGAGTTATAATGAATTAGTAAATAATGAGTTGTGTGATCTACTTGTTTTAATTCCCATTTTTATACTTGATTTTGTATCTATTCATCCATTTAATGACGGCAATGGAAGAATGAGCAGATTACTTACCTTATTGTTATTATATAAAGCAAATTATATGGTGGGAAAATATATTAGTATAGAAAAAATTATTGAAGATACCAAAGAAAGTTATTATGACACTTTAAAGAAAAGTTCTATAAACTGGATTGATGGTAAAAATGATTATTCATATTTTGTAGAGTATTATTTAGGAATCATATTAAATGCTTATAAAGAGTTTGATTCAAGAATAAATAGTATTGAAAATAAAAAAATGACTTCATATGATAAAGTTATCGAGGTATTTAAAGACAATAGTGTTATTCCGATTGATAAAACATTTATAATGGATAAATGTCCTGATTTAAGTGAGACTACAATAGAAAGAGTTTTAAATAAATTATTAACAGATGATAAAATTATTAAAATATCTGGTGGTAGATATACCAAATATAAGTGGAATAATTAATTAAATGTTTTTTCATAATTTTTCTTTTTCTTAATATAATTTAATATAAAAAGAAAGGAATGATAAAATTATGGATATACTTAAAGTATCATCAAAATCAAATCCCAATTCAGTAGCGGGAGCACTAACCAATGTATTTCGTGATAAAGGAATAGTAGAAATACAAGCAATTGGAGCAGGAGCACTTAATCAAGCAATAAAAGCAATAGCAATAGCAAGAGGTTTTGTGGCACCGAGTGGCGCTAATCTAGTATGTATTCCTGCTTTTAGTGATATTACAATTGATGGAGAGGAAAGAACTGCTATTAAATTAATCGTGGAGGCTAAATAGTCTGGATGATTGTCAAATAGTGTGTGTAGACACAAAATAAGCAATAATTATTATTATGAAGCTGATGCAAATGCGTTGG
>CAKOJO010000040.1 GCA_934090595.1 uncultured Bacilli bacterium
TATTTTTTTCTGATTTGGCTACTTATAGTATATCACACTTTTTCAATTATCAGTCATAAAGTTGAACAGAACTTTTTAGAAAATGGGCAAATAAAGTATTGAAAGATTATCTATTAAAAGGTTATGCGGTTAATCAAAAAAGATTAGAATATCTTGAGAAAACAATTAAATTGATAGATATTGCAGGAAGAATAGATACAGAACTTAAAGGCACAGAAGCACAAGAAATAATTAAAGTAATAAACAACTACTCAAATGCTTTGAATTTGCTTGATGATTATGATCATAAGCGAATAACTAAACCAAATGGCACAAAGAATAATAAAATGATTACTTACGAAGATTGTATGGATATAGTTAATAAACTTAAATTTAATAGTGATAGTGATTTGTTTGCGCTTGAACGAGATGAAGGTTTAAAAGCAATTATAGGTACTATATACCAATCTTTTGATGGTAATGACTTATATCCTAGTGTACAAGAAAAAGCCGCTAATTTTTTATATTTAATTACTAAAAATCATACTTTTATTGATGGTAACAAAAGAATTGCTGCTACACTATTTATATATTTTCTAGAATTCTATGGTATTTTATATAACGAAAATGAACAAGTTATTGATAACAATACTCTTGTTGCTGTTACTTTGTTAATTGCACAGTCTGATCCAAAAGAAAAGGATATATTGATTGATTTAGTAATGAATTTTTTAAATAGTAAATATTAGTTTATCACTTATTGGTGTAATTATGGGAGAATTGTTAGTATTAAAGAAAGGACTTGGTTATCTTATAATGTATGTTTATAAGTGTTTGATTTGAATTTAGTTATTACTTTGATATTTATACTTGGAATAATATCATATATTTTATATTTAGTTATTGAGAAAGTAGAGAATAGGTTAAAATAAAAAAATTACAACGTTTTATAATGTTGTAGTTTTTTAATTGTTAAATATATTTATTTTTATATTTTTCAGTTGTTGCAAAAATTACGGTAACTGGATTATGTTGATGTTTTAAAAGTGTAAAGATACTTTGAATTGTTGTATTAGCTTTTATATTTGTTAACGTAGTAGGTTATTATTGAAAAGATAAATAATATTTGTTATAATTGTGATGTTAATATCAAGATAATGTTTGAATTAACAACGAAGTTTAATTTTAATAAATTTGAAAGAGGGATGAGGTAATGGAAAGGTATTATTATCATGGATTGGAAGGCGATTTTGTAGAATGCTTGAAGGGGATGCTTCTGATAATAAATTCTGGAGAATTGAAAACTAGAAATATGGATATGGATAAAAATGATTCAAAATATGACCGATATAATCATGTTTGTTTATATAGAAAAAATGAGGAATTTGATTATGATGCAGGCTTGGAGGCTTTTTGTAAATCCGCTAGGGCTGGATGGATTGATCATTGTTGGTTTTTTATAGTATCACCAGATGTATCTGCAAAAAATGTTGCTCAATCATCTAAAGTTGGATTTGATGAATTTGGTAATCCTTTAACAAATTTAGTTGATGAATGGAGAAGTGATGGCAGTATACCATTAGATAAGATTGTAGGAATTGGTATACCGTTTGATAATATTGAAAAAAATGCAAAACAATTTGGTTGTTTTTATGGCAGTGATGTTGTTTATTCGGTTGATGAATATTATCAATTATTAAATTCATTAATAGAACTTGCTAACAGTTTTCATTGGATTATTGCAAATTCTGATGAAAAAGATGTGTGCGACAAATTGGATGAGCAGTTAAATAAACATAATATAAAATTGTAATATTAGTGTTAATTTGCATAAAATTAAAAACAAGTTAGGATAAAGGACTATAATGTTATGAAATGTTGTAGTTCTTTTGTTATTTTATATGTTATATAAATTTTTCAATAAACTGGATTTATTAATTAAACTATAATTAAATGATGATTAAAACGTTTAAATACATTTTATTTTTAGCAATATTTTTTATCTTGTTTTAATTATTAATATTTAGTATAATTTTTATAGATGGTAGGTGTTTTATATGGTAAGATTACTTCTTTTTGTATCAATTTTTCCTGTTTTTTTAGTGGGAAGTTATATTTATAATAAGGATAGAGATAGGGAACCAATGAATCTTATATGGAAGTTGTTTTTTGGAGGAGTTATTTCTACTGTTATAACTTTAGCTTTATCTTCTTTGATGGGTTATGTGTTTCCTATGTTTGATGCTGAACCAGAAAGTTTAGATACTTTTTCTCTTTTTATATTTGTGTTTATTGGAGTAGCACTTGTTGAAGAGTTTTCTAAATGGATCGTTTTGTATGTAGTTTCTTATAATCATGAAGAGTTTGATCAGTTGTATGATATGATTGTTTATGCAGTTTTTGTAGCACTTGGTTTTGCTTGTTTTGAAAATATTTTATATGTTCTTGATGGAGGAATTGGTGTTGGAATAACAAGAGCATTTACTGCGATACCTGGGCATGCATGTGATGGAGTTTTTATGGGATATTATCTAGGTCTTGCTAAGATAAATGAGGTTAATGGTAATTATAAATTTAAGAGAAAGAATATGTTTTTATCACTTTTTATTCCAATGTTACTTCATGGTATTTATGATTATTTATTGTTTTTAAATAATTGGATTTTTGGTTTGATATTTTTAGTATTTTTTATAATTTATTTTATAATTACTGTTAAAAAAGTGAAGAAGTTATCAAGACTTAATTCTAGGTTTAAATAAAAAAGTACCGATTGGTACTTTTTATTCGTTAATGTATCCAGCATTAGCGAATTTTTTAATTACATAGTCTTTTGTTCTTACTCCTTCGATTTTATTCATTGTTTCTTTACCATCTTCGATAAATAGAACAGTTGGAGTACCTGAGACTTCTACTAGTTTGTAGAATGATTCAGAATCAGTAGAACTTAGTTTATCTGTATATAGAGAATATACTTTTAAGTTATATGTTCTTAGTACACTTAAGAATGTTGGGTTGAATTCTTCACAAGCTGAACATCCATCTTGTTTTACGTATAGGACAAATTTTTCTTTTTTATCCATTTTTGATACTAATTGTTGATATGTTATTTCTGTTATGAATTTTTCTTCTTTTTCACTAAAGAATATTGATAAGAATAATAATATTGCGATTAATAAGACTATAATAATTATAAATAATTTGTTTTTCATTTTTTCACCTCGAATAATATCATATCATAAAATGTAACTTTTTGGTTATAAAAACTTTACATTTTTTGTTATTCGTTATATATTATTATAACGAAAGAAGGGATACTATGAGTAGTTTTTGTACTGATACGATTGTTATTTGGAGAGGAATTGGAGAAATAATTCATATTATTCGACTTGTTATTCCTGTTATTATTGTAATATTTGGTACTTTTGATTTGGGTAGATCTGTAATAGCGGGAGAAGATAAAGAAATAAAGAAGTCTCAAAAGATGTTTATTAAAAGACTTGTTTATGGTGTTTTGATATTTTTCTTACCTATGATAATAAAAGCTGTGTTCTCACTTTTTGATGAGAATTATTTGAATAGTGAATCTAAGGTTTGTTATGAGTGTGCTACTAATGTTAGAGGCGGTTATTGTAGGCAATATAAATCAAATTATGAAATTGTTGATCCTATTGGTGAATAAATTTTACATATTTTAATTATTTTATTTGACAAATATTAATGGTTTATAGTAGAATAATATTAGAGAAAAGGAGAAGATAGTATGGAATTAATGTTAATTTTATCAGATTTTTGTTCTGAAACAAAAGATATATGGGTTTTAGTTGGTAAAATAATTAGAATTATTTTAATAGTTATACCAATTATTATAGTATTACTTGGTACATTTGATTTAGGTAAAGCTGTTATGGCAGGAGAAGATAAAGAAATAAAGGATCAACAAAAATTGTTTATTAAAAGACTTGTTTATGGTGTTATTATTTTCTTTATTCCATATTTAGTAGCAGGTGTTTATAGTTTATTTAATGGATTATCTACTGAAGGTGGAGATACTAGCGATTCTAATATCTGTTGGGAATGTGCTATTAAAGGCGGAAAATGTTAATTGTTTAATTAAAAAGCAAATTAATTCTTGTTATTTGCTTTTTTTTTTGTTATAATTTATATTGAATAGATAGCTTTAATATTATGAGGTGATTTTTAATGATTAATAATTTTAATATATTAATTGAATTTTTTAAGTTTAGTGATAATTGTGATGTTTTAGGGGATGAGTTTATATCTATATTAAATGATGCTTGGGGAATAATTATGGTAGTAGTACCTATTATTTTAGTTGTTATGATTATACTTGATATGACAAAAGCAATTACTGCGGGAGATGAAAAAGATATTAAGTCTGCTCAAAAGAATGCAATTATAAGAATTGTTATTGGTGTTTCTATTTATTTCTTACCAATGATTGTTAATGCAATTTTACATCTTGCAGGAATTGGTTCTGGTACTTGTGGTATATAAGGTGGTGAAATTATGATGTTTTTTAATGTTTTAGGAATACTTACTGAAGGTTTTTATACTTTAACTAGTGGAATATATTATTTTTTAGGTAGTTTATATATTTTTATAGTAGATTTGGCTACGACTAATTTTATTAATTCATATGTTATTGAAGATTTTGTTAGAACTATTTATGTTTTAGCAGGTGTTTTCATGTTATTTAGAGTAGCAGTTAGCTTTTTAAACTCATTAATTGATCCTGATAAGTTTACTGATAAGAATGAGGGTGCCGGTAAGATACTTACGAGACTTGTTATTGTTGTTGTGCTTATGATTGCTCTTACACCTGGTTCATTTGTATACAGATTTTTAGATAGATTACAAAGTGCTGTTATTGGTGAAGATGGATTGATTGTTAATATAGTTGGTAAAGCTGATTTTAATGTTGGTAGTGTCGTTAATAAATATATTGATGATATAAATCCTTTTGGTGATCCTAAAGTTGATGCTATTACAGAAGATTGGGACAAACTTCCTCTTAACTCTATTGTTAAAAATGGAAGTGGTGTATGTTATAAATTAACTGCTTATGGTAATTCTGGTAGTAATCCTACTTTTACAAAGGTTACATCTTGTGGTAAAGATTATTGGACTTTAAAAGGTGGTTATTGTAATCAAACTTATACTACATCTAATGCTAAAGCTGATTTAACTAGGTATCCTGCTACATTAGTACGTGGTAATAGTACACTTCAAAATGTTTTAGTTACTAATGCTATATGTGAAGGAAAACAAGTGGATGATGGTTTTAAAAATAGTGGTGCAATAACTGATATTGATGATGGAAGTAATAAAGGTTCTAAGAAAGTTACTTTGGATGCCGGTGGAATATTTGCTCAAAGTGTATTAAATACTATGTCAAGTTGTCCAGATGTTGATGATCAAACTTCTAAAGAATGTACTAAAGATATTAAAGGAAATGTTCTTGTTGATGCTGATAAAGTTATTTCAGATATTGATGATGAAAAACTTAGTATTAGTTGGTTGATTGCTATTATTGTTGGAATTGTTATAATTATTTATTTAGCAGTTTTATGTATTGAAGTAGTTGTTCGTAGTTTAAAACTTATGCTTTTACAAATGATTGCACCGATTGCTATAATTAGTTATGTGTCTCCAAAAGATAAAGTGTTTGATCAATGGGTTAAAATGTATGCTTCGACATATTTAGATTTATTTATTAAATTGTTTGCTATTAAACTTGGCGCTGAGTTAATTGGTGCAATTAAGTTTAGTGGTAGTGTTATAAAAGACTTGATATTAATACTTGGATGTTTAGTATTTATGAAAGTTATACCTACAATGATTAGTAAGATATTTGGTATTGATATTGCTTCTGGAACATTAAAGGATTCTTTAGGAATGCTTAAGAAAGGTGTTGGAATTGCTGCTGGTGCTACAATTGGTGGTGTTGCTGCTGGTGTTACTGGTGCAATGGCTTTTCATAGCACTAAAGGACAAGGTTTTGGAAATCGTGCATTAGCTGGTCTTAAATCTATCGGTAGTGTTGGAGCAGGTCTTGCTTCTGGTGTTTCTTCTGGTTCGAAGGGAAAAATTACTGGTGGACTTGGAACTGCATCCAAAAATCTTGCAACAAAATCAAATTATGATGCAGGGCTTACAGCATCATCATTATTAGTTGGTGCTACTGCAGGTAAGTTTGGCTTGGATTATGCTAGTAGACAAGATAAGGCAATGCGAGCAGATAATGATAAAGTTGAAAACTTGCAAACTGTTTCAGATATTAAATCAGATATGGAAAAATCTGCTGATGATAGTAAATTCTTTCAAGATATTCGTACTGCAGTTTCTAATAAAGAGTTAAATTTAAACCAAGGACAATATGAATTATTGCGTGATGCTTACATTGATACTCAATTATCTGGTGGGAAGAGAGAGGATTTTTGGGCTAAGGCTAGGGCCCTTGATAAAGATAATATTTTAGGTACAGTTATAGAGGACGATTTTAAACAATTCGGTACTCCTGGCTTTGAAGAAGTTGGAGTTAGAAATAAATTAGAAGAATCACTTGTAGATATGCAATCTGTATATAGTGGTAACTCTGAAATTCGTGAAACTGTTTCTAAAGATACACCAGATGGCCGTGGCGGAACGTTAAAGGGTGTTTCTACAATTGATAACTTTCAAGATATCAAAAGTGCTAGTAAAATTACTAAACAAGTTCAAGGTGAAATTAGAAAAGAACATAGCGCTATTACTCGTTCTGATGAATACAGAACATCTAAAGCAGCTCATGATGCTGTTAATGGTGGCGGTAGTAAAAAATAAATATATAAGGGGTGTGATACTAAGTGAATAATTATTTGGTTCCTGCTAATACGAAGAAGCAGGGTTTAATGTTTGGATTTATGACTCCTACTGATCTTATTATTGCGATAGTTGGAGCGTCTACAACGTTTGTTCTTCTAATGATATTTCAACCTAAGACATTGGGATTTGGAATACTAGTTGTATTGCCGTTTCTAATTGCGGCATTTCTAGTATTTCCGATTCCAAATTATCATAATGTTAGAGTTTTGATTATGGAAATTTACAGATATTATTCTGGTAGAAGAAAATATATATGGAGAGGTTGGTGTTATCAATATGAACAATCAGATGATGAATAATGGACAAATGAATCGTGGTAATATGAATATGAATAAGAGAAGTGCTCCTCAAAGTACTAATATGAAAAAAATGCCACAGGCTGCTAAGAATAATCCAAAGTATACGGAGAATTGGTTAAATCTTAAGACTATTAATAATGGTATTATGTATAATACTAGGAATGAAATGGTTACTGGTGTTAAGATTCAGCCCAAGAATATATTTATTCTTGATTCTAGTGAGATGGATCGTACTTTGATAGGTCTTATGAATTTTTATAATAATATTAATTATGAGTTTTGGTTAGTGGTTGCGGATCGTCCTGTTGATATAACTATGTATCAAGCAGAGTTACAACTTTTGTTTCAACAAACTACTGATCAAAGGATACGTAAACTTATTGCACAGGATATGGATAAGGGTGATTTCTTTAAGAATAATAATGTAGTGGATACTGAGTATTTTATATTATTTAAAGAAAAGAATATGGATATGTTGCAAAAAAAGATACGTGAAATGATTAGAGAACTTATGGGTGCTGGACTTACTGCGAGTCAAACTACTAATGATGATTTAAGAATGATTATTGATAATTTCTTAAATGGGGGTAAGGATTTTAGATCAGGAGGTGTAATGCCACGATGAGTTTATTTAAAAGTGAGGTTGCTCCGAAGGGGCTTGATTTTACCTCTAATGATATGATTGTTGTTAGTGATAAGTACATGACAATACTTACTGCTGTATCTTATCCTAGGAGTGTTGGAGTTGGATTTTTATCTAATATTACTAATATGCCTGGGGTTAAGATAGTTATTAAGCATATACCTGTTCCATTTGAAACGCTTGCTAAAATGTTGAACAAAGAACTTGCATCTATGAAAACTAGATATCAAGATGAAAAGGATGCTACTACTCAAGAGAGAATACGGCAAGATTATGATACTATTGAAACATTTATTCAACAACTTGCTGCTTCAAGTGCAAAAACATTTGATTTTCAAATGCATTTGGTTGTTACTGCTGATACTAGGGAAGAGTTAGAGCTTAGAAAAGTGCAAATTAAAAATTATCTTAGTGCAATGGGTCTTCGAGCTGTTCCTCTTAGATTTGAACAAGAAAAGGTTTTAAAATCAATTATACCGACTTTCCCTAAACAAGATATTGAGGAAAGAATTGGTACAATAATGCCTAGTCCTACTATGGCAGGGATGTATCCATTTATATTTGATAGTATAAAGGATCCGGGAAAATCTATTTTACTTGGTACTGATTTTTCTGGAGGAGTTATATTGTTTAATCAATTTTTATATCAGCTTAAAAAGAATGAACATAATAGAAATAATGCTAATATGATAATACTTGGTACTTCTGGATCTGGTAAGAGTACTGCTGCTAAGTTATTATTACGTGGTGCTATTAGAAATGGTTGTAAGATTGTTGCAATTGATCCTGAAAATGAATTGTATGATATGGTTACTGCTCTTGGAGGAGATTCTATCGATCTTGGTAAGGGTGGAGAATTTGGTCTTATAAATCCACTTGAAGTTATTATTGATGCTGATGATGAAGAGATTAAACAAGGACTTGGTTATACTGTTCTTACTAAGACTTTACAATTTTTAAAGGCTTTTATGAAATATTATGATCCATCTATTGAAGAGGATGTCCTTAATGTGTTTATTGAGTTAGTGCAAGAAACTTATCGTAGATTTGGTATTGATTTTAATACAGATTTCTCTAAGTATAGTCATGAACAATATCCTACTTTTGATGATGTTTATGTTACTATACAAGGTAAGCTTAGATCTATTACTGATTTAACTCATGAAAGGGATATATTGGAAAGGCTTGAGCTTAAGATTAGACCTCTTACTAATGAACTTAGATTTTATTTTAATGGTAAGACTACTATTACACCAAGAAGTAATTTTATAGTGTTTAATATAAGGGAACTTATGAATGCTGATGTTAATATAAGAAATGCATTGTTCTTCAATGTACTTAAGTATGCATGGAGTTTATGTTTGGATTCTTCGATTAATACAGTAATGATGGTTGATGAAGCGCATGTACTTCTTTCTGGTGGTAATGTTTTAGGTGCTGATTTCTTAGCACAAATTCAAAGAAGATCTCGTAAGTATAATACTGGTAATATAATTATTACTCAACAACCTAGTGATTTTACACCTCAATCTGTTATTACTCAAGGTAAGGCTATATTTGATAATGCATCTTATTATATGGTTATGGGTCTTAAGAAACAGGCTGTTGAAGATTTATCGTTGCTTATTGATCTTAATGATAATGAAAAAGAGAGTATAAAGGGTTATTCTCAAGGGGAAGCACTATTTGTGTGTGGTTCTAGAAGAATGAGAATTACTGTAATACTTACTCAAGAAGAGTTAGATTCCTTTGGTAGTGGAGGAGGATTATAGGATACTTTTTAGTATCTTTTTTCTTTATAAAAAGGATGATTGTCAAATAGTGTGTGTAGACACAAAATAAGCAATAATAATTATTATGAAGCTGATGCAAATGCATTGGCTTTTTTTCTATTGATTTTAATTAATCCTTTGCATATCATAATTCTA
>CAKOJO010000041.1 GCA_934090595.1 uncultured Bacilli bacterium
GTTTATATGTCTTTTATTTTATAAAAAAGTGTATATAATGCTTTACACATTACACACACTAAAAATTATACAACCAATAGTCTCTTTTTCTTTTTAGTATTGACAAAGTTATTATAATAAAAGTATATTATAACTGATAAGGAGAATGTTATGATAATTAGAAAAGCAGTAGAGAAAGATGCTATAAGTATAGTAGATATTAATATAAATGAATGGAAAAATACTTATAATAATATATTTAAAGATGATTTTCTTAATACTTTAGAAGATAAAAGATCAGAAAGTATTGAGAAATGTAAGAATAAGATTTCAGAGTATATAGTTTGTGAAATTAATAATTTAGTTATTGGTTTCTTAAGATATGGTTCTAATAGAAAAGGATATAGTAATAATTATGGAGAAGTATATGCTTTATATATAGACTCTAAATATCAAAAAAATGGTATTGGACGTAAGTTATTAGAGTATTCTTTTAATATATTAAAAGATAACTATGATTATGTTTTAATTAGTACATTAAAAGATAATCCTGCTAATTTGTTTTATAAAAGATGTGGAGGTAAATTTATTGATACTTGTTATTTTAATTTAGATAATGACAAGTATGAAGAAAACATATATTTATTTGAAATGTGTAAAGATAAGTAACTAAACGAATATAATTTATTAGGTGATATAAATGCCTTTAAGTGATTTTAAATCTTTTGTTAGAGAAAGACCAAGTCTTGCGAATTATGTAAATAAAAATGAAATGACTTGGCAAAAGTTTTATGAAATGTATGAATTATATGGTGCTAATAATAGTATTTGGGATAATTATTTAACTACTACTAGTGCTAGTACTTCATCTACTTCAATTAAAGATATGTTAGGAATGTTTAAGAATGTAAAGATGGATGATTTGCAAGATGGAATTAATTCTTTGCAAAAGGGAATAGGTTATCTTCAAGATATGGTTAAGTCAAAAGCAAAAGATATACCAGTTAGAAAGTCAACTTATGAACCACGTCCTATGTATAGGCATTTTGATGATTAATGAACTTATATACTCAGTATAGAATAAGAAATAATTCTAACAACTTAAGATATTTAAGAGAAAACTCTAATTGGTATAAGTATTTAAATAGAAATAGTTCTTATATAAAACCATTTGAAGAAGAAATGAAACAAAGATATAAATTAACTACAAAAGATAAAGTAGATAAATTAGTAGACAGTCTAGACACAGTTTCCCAATTACTTGATATACTTTCTTGATATATCTTTTTTTTTGTGATAAACTATCTATAGTAGGTGATTATATGAATAATAAAGGATTTGCTATTACAACAATGGTTTATGCTTTAGTTATACTTCTTAGTATGTCTATGTTTCTAGTTCTTAATATTATGGACAATAATTATAATGATAACAAAAAACTAATAAATGATGTTCAAGAAGAACTTGATGAATGTTTAACTAATGCAAAATGTTAAATAACACAAAAAACAAGAAAAACACTTTACAAATTATTACCAAAATGATATATTAGTATCATAAGAAAAATAATTAGGAGGAAATAAAAATGAAAAAAAATAACAAAGGTTTTACTTTAATTGAATTACTAGCAGTAATCGTAATATTAGCTATCTTAGTAGCAGTAGCTATACCAAGTGTTACTAAATATTTAAATGATGCACGTAAAGGATCAATGCAAAATGAAGCAGCTGAATTAGTTACAGCAGCAAGAACTTATATTGTAGCGAATAATATTACTAAACCAGGAAACTTTGTATTCAATATTGGAGGAAAAACTGCCACATGGCAACCAACTACTGGTAACGCAGTGCCAATTGACAATGTAGTACAAAAGAATTTAGTTAAGAGTCCTTACGGAAATGACTACCAAGCTGCTTATGTACAAGTATCACGCAATAATGAAACTGGTGAAAGCAAATTTAAATTGTATTTATCTGATGGTGTTTATTGCTTTTATACCGATACAACAAAAGAAGAAGGCGAAGGTGATAATAAGAAAACTGTAGTGGATCTTTCTAAAAAAGATGGAGTTGATGAAAGCAATCTTAATAATGAGATGTTTCTTCTTGCTAAAGACGAATGTGCTGGATTGAAACAACCATAAGAATAAAAATAATATAAAAGATATCTTAAATGATGTCTTTTTTTATGGTATACTTAAATAGGATGGTGATTAATATGTTAATAATAGGTTCACATGTGTCTTTTAAGAAAGATACACAATTACTAGGATCATTAAAAGAAGCTTTATCTTATGGTGAGAATACATTTATGTTTTATACTGGGGCTCCTCAAAATACTAATAGACTTCCTCTTAATGATGAATTAACTAAAGAGGCTCTTATTATGATGAAGGAAAATAATATAGATAAGAATAATGTTATTGTGCATGCTCCATATATAGTTAATCTTGCCAATACAGAAAAACTCGATTATTCAATACCTTTTTTAATCGAAGAGTGTAAACGTTGTGAAAAGTTATCAATGAATAAATTGGTTCTTCATCCAGGTTCTCATGTTGGTCTTGGAGTTGATGTTGGTATAGAAAATATTATATTCGGTCTTAACAAAATACTATCTAATACTAGTGTAACTATTCTTCTTGAAACTATGGCTGGTAAGGGTAGTGAAATAGGTAGTAATTTTGATGAAATAAAAAGAATTATTGATGGTGTAGAATTTAAGGATAAGATTGGAATATGTCTTGATACTTGTCATTTATCTGATGCCGGATATGATTTATCTAATTTTGATAAAATACTTGATGAGTTAGAAAACTTAGATCTATTTAAATATGTAAAATGTATTCATGTAAATGATAGTAAGAATAGTATGGGTGCTAGAAAGGATAGACACGAAAATATTGGATATGGTTACATTGGTTTTGATAATTTAATTAATATTATATACAACGATAGATTAAGTTCTATTCCAAAGATACTTGAAACACCATATGTTGAATTATATCCTCCATATAAGTTTGAAATAGAAATGATTAGAAATAAGAAATTTAATGATAATTTACCTTCTTTGCTGGAGAAATATTATGGAAAATAATAAGTATTATTGTAAGAATTGTGGTGGAGAATTAACTGAGAAAAGTATTAATGGTTTTTGTACTAGGTGTGGTTATTTAAATGAAATAGAAAATGTTGATGAACAAGGTTTTCCTAACGATGCTTCTAAGGTTGATGAAATTATTGATAAAAAGAAAAAAGAAATAGAATCTAATTATAAAGATGAAATTACTAGTGCTAGTAACATGTGGTATGTATTTGGTTTTATATTTTTTCCTGTTGCTATAATTATATACTTATATTTTAGAAAACTTAACAAATATGCTTCAAGTAAAATGATTAAAGGTGCTTTTATAGGAATTATATTTTATAGTGTATTTATTACTGCTTCTTATAAGTATATGGATATATATTATGATTATAATTATGAACTTGGTGCTATTTCTGGTAAGATAGATGATATGACTAAAGCAGTAGCAAATGATTATAAGAATAATAATTATAAAGAAGATAAAAAGTATTCTTTAAATGAAATAGAAAGCATTATGGGATTTGATATAAAAAGTGATACTTTAGATGTATATTTTAAAGATTCTTCTTATATATATGTTACGTACGGGGATATTCCAACATATTATTTATGCTTTGTAGACACTGAAGGTCGTGGTCTTAATAAAATTAGATATAATGGAGTATATCCAGAAAAAATAAGCAGTAATTTAAAGAGTGATATTTGTGAATAGTATTAATGAATTAAAAAATATTTTATTACAAGATGATGTAGTAGAATCAATAAATAACAATATTGATTTACTTTTTTCTATAATTCCAGAACTTAGTTATATAGTTGGTTTTGATCAAAAACATCCTCATCATCATTTAGATGTATGGGAGCACACATTACTTGCATTAAGTATTTCAGAAAATGATTTTGATATTAGACTTTCCTTATTATTACATGATATAGGTAAACCTTTTTCTTATCAAGATGAAGAAATAAGACACTTTAGATATCATGCATATGTATCTAAAATTATAAGTTATGATGTATTAAAAAGAATTGGTTTTGATGATTTTTTTATAGATAAAATATGTTACTTAATAGAAAAGCATGATACCGCTATTGATGAAGAAGATGTAGAAAAAAATTATGAATTAGAGTATAAAAGATATGAAATACAAAGATGTGATGCACTTGCTCATAATCCAGAAAAATTAGAAAAAAGAATAAAATATTTACGCAAAACTAAAGAAATGTTTTAATAAAACTTGATAAAATGACTTATAAGTGATATTATTAAGCAGCAGGATAAAACTTGCTGTTTTTGTTAGGAGTGGTAAAAAATGAAACTTTCATCTAAGGAGGCACTTAAATTATTAAATAAATATAGAGATACTGAAGATTCCAGTTGGATAGATCACAGTATATGTGTCGGAGATACTGCTGGAGTAATAGCAAAAGCCC
Source organism: uncultured Bacilli bacterium (assembly GCA_934090595.1). GTDB lineage: Bacteria > Bacillota_I > Bacilli_A > RF39 > UBA660 > JAEDJI01. Next base: position 4,501 of record CAKOJO010000041.1, read on the forward strand.
TAAATTTAGATAGTGATAAAGCTCGTGCTATGGGATATATCCATGATATTGGAAAAGGTTTAGATGATTTTAATTCTCATATTATAAATGGATATTATTATTTGAAAGATTTAGGATATGATATAGAATATGCAAATATTTGTCTTACTCATTCTTATTTAAACAATGATATTATGTGTACATGTGGGGTCGATCCAGATCTTATCCATTATATGAAAGGTTATTCATACATTAAAGAATTTATTTCTAATCATGAATATACTATATATGATAAAATAATTAATTTATGTGATCTTATGTGTATGTCAAATGTTGTAACAATTGATAAAAGATTAATAGATGTAATTCTAAGAAGGGGAGTATTCTCAAATGCTCAGTATCATATAACTGAAATATATAAATTAAAAGAATACTTTGATGATTTACTTGGATATAATTTATATAATCTATTTCCCGAAATAAAGGACAACTTATAATTTTATAAGTATTTTTTATTTTACTTAAAACAAACAAATGTACTTGACACATATATCTAATTTTGATATATTTTAACTAGAGGATGTGTGTTATGATATTGAACGTAAGCAGTAGAACTGATATAGTAGCTTTTTATACAGATTGGTTTATGAATAGATATAATGAAGGATATGTTGATGTAAGAAATCCTTTTAATCCTAGTCTTGTTTCTAGAATATCTTTTTCTGATGTTGATTTAATCTTCTTTTGTACAAAAAATCCTATACCAATATTAGATAGATTAAATCAAATAAAAATACCAATCCTTTTTCATGTGACTTTGACACCATATAAAAATGATATTGAGGTAAATGTACCTAATAAAAAAGCTATAATAGAATCAATCAAGAAACTATCAAGTATTATCGGAAAAGAAAACTTAACTATTAGATACGATCCAGTATTTATAAGTGATAAATACAACTTAGAATATCATATAAAAGCATTTGAAAGACTTTGTTCTTTACTTGAAGGTTATACTAATAAAATACTAATATCGTTTTTAGATGAGTATAAAAATGTTAAGAAAAACAAAAATATTTTAAAATACAAAGAATTAACTATTGATGATTATAGAGTAATCGGAGAATCTTTCAGTAAAAGTGCAAGAGCTCATAATATGGAAGTATTTACTTGCTTTGAAGATAACAATTTAATAGAATATGGATTTGTAAAAGGAGAATGTCTATCGCATGAACTTGCATATAAAATAACTGGTAAAAAATATAAAAATTGGACTGCTAGAAAAGGTAAGAAATGTAATTGTGTAGAAATGGTTGATATAGGTTGTTACAATACTTGTAAACATTTATGTAAATATTGCTATGCTAACTATGATGAAGATATGGTTAACAAAAACTGTGTTATACATGATAAGAACTCTTCAATTTTAATTGGAAAAATTAATAAAAATGATATAATAAAAGAAAGGAAGTGATCATATGGATATGTTAATTGAATTAGTAGTAGATTTATTATTTGATGCTGGTCTAGAAGTTACTAAAAATAAAAAGATAAGCAAATGGATAAGATATCCACTTATTGTACTTATAGTATTATTTATTATTGGAGTTATTGGATGCCTTATGTGTGTTGGAATAGTTATGATTCTAAGCAAAGAAAAATTTCAAATGTTGTTGGGAGCATTCATACTTTTGGTGGCTATTGTTTTATTGATATGCACTATAAAAAATATAAAAAAAGAAAAGAATAAGAGAATAAGTGAGGTAAAATGAAGAAAAAGAACGTGAATACTTAAATAATATAAAAAGAAAATTTAAATATAATAAAGCAAGTTATAATTTATTTGTAGAACAATTAAATAATTTTAAATTAGCAGAAGACAATTTTGAATTACCAAAGCATCAATATCAAATAAAAGATGATGTTTTACTAAAAAAAGGGACTTTTATACACGGAGTAAGACAAGGGTATGAGAACCTTGATTCTATTATAGAAAATGGTTTCTTAAGTTCAAATATTCAAAATTTTAATGCTAAAGCTCAAAAAACGCCATACTGTGTAAGTATGTGGAATATTAAAGAAGATATCTTATTAAAAGACTATATTAATCTCTACAGTGGCATGACTATCAAATATACAGATTTTAATGATCATCCAACAACAAAACTAGTGCCATATAATAAACTTGATGAAGAAATTGAAAATAGTAGAACTATGAATATTTGGATGTGGTCTGCTGAACAAACAAAAGAAATTAGATTTTTACCATCTTTAATAAGAGATGATAATCAAATTGCATTTATTTTAAACACTGATAACGATTATGCCAAAAAGATAATTAAAAACGATATATTTAGTTTGGAATTCGATAAGAAAATATTAAAGAACTTTATTAGTAAATGGTTTATTGAAAATTTTATATACATTAAAAGAGATGATTTTACAACCAATAGAGAAAGTGCAATAATATTTGGAATTCCATCATGTTTTATCGAGGGAGTTCTAGTAGGTAGAAAACTAGAAAATGATAGAAAACAATTAGAAATAATAAAAGAAAAACTTCCACAGTGTTATATATGTAATTTAAATGGAAAAATAATTATAACTTAGACAAAAAATAAATTATTACAATTGGTGATACTAGTCTTATTATGTATGAGACAATTAATAAAAAAAGTTATAAAAATAGGGAGGATATATGAAGAAAAAAATAGGTATTATTACTTTAATACTAATAATTATTTTACTTATTCTTTTAGTATTTTACTTGCTATTCATAAAAGAAAAAACAATTACTATTACATTTGATACTGATGGAGGAACTAACATTAGTGAAATATCATTAAAAAAACATGAACAAATTAAATTGCCAACTAATCCTAAAAAAGACGACTATATATTTTCTTGTTGGACTAGTAATGATAAAGTTGTTCTTAAAAATACCAATTTAAAGGAAGACACTACATTAAAAGCTATTTGGATAAAAAATGATGTTAAGACTGTGACAATAAAATTTGTTGATGATGAAGAACTGGGCAGTGAGACTATTGAAAAAGGAAAGAATATAATATTACCTAATATTCCTGAAAAAGAAGGATATATTTTTGGCGGATTCTTAGATGAAAACAACAATTTCATATCTGATGATACGGTAATAGATGAAGATATTACTTTAAAAATATATTGGATTAAGAAAGATGTAAAAACTTTTACTATTAAGTTTAACACTGATAATGGTTCTACTATAAAAGACATAATTATCGAAGAAAATAAAACTATTATTTTACCAATAAATCCTAAAAAAGATGGTTATGTATTTAAAGGATGGACTGATGAAAATGGTAATACTATTACAAAGGATACCATAGTTACTAAAAACATGACTTTAAAATCAGTGTTTGTAAAACCTTACACTTGTCCAAGTGGTTGTACACCTACAAATGATGGAAGTAAATGTACAAAAACTATTACTACCAATATGATTAATAAAACAACTTGTCCGAGTGGTTATAGTCTAAAAAACGGAAAATGTTTAAGTGGTAGTAAATATCATGCTACTAATAGCAATGGTACTTGGAAATGTAATAGTAATTCAGACTATATGTATTCTGAAGAAGATGGAATAGGCGGAGCATTTATGTGGTGCGTTAAAACTACTAATGTTGTAAGTAGTAAAACATGCCCATCCTCTTATACAAAAGACAATAATACTTGTAAAAAAACACAGACCATAAACTGTACAAAAAATTGATAGATAATTCTATCTTTTTTATGTTATAATTTAAGTGAGGTGTTTTATGCTACTTAAAGATTTACAAAAAGATTATGATAAATTACAAATGAAATATGGTGCTAAAGAGTTAGATTCTATTTATAATGGAGGATGCGAGAATAATCCTAATATATGCTTTGTATTTATGAATCCTACAGGTAAGAATATTGCAAGTGATAAATCATGGTTGGGAAGAAAATCACCATGGCTTGGCACTAAAAATATATGGAAACTATTTTATAATGTTGATTTAATTAGCAAAGATACTTATAATAAAATACAAAATAAAAAACCAGAAGACTGGGATTATGAATTTTGTGACTATGTATATGATGAAATAAGTAAAAACAAAATATTTATTACTAATCTTGGAAAATGTACTCAAGTAGATGCTAGACCCCTTAGTGATGAAGTGCTAAAAAAGTATTTAGATTTATTATTTAAAGAAATAGACATTATAAAACCAAAAATAATTATCACTTTTGGAAATCAAGTTAGTTCTATTATACTGAATAAAAAAATATCAGTATCACAAAATAGAAAAGTATGCCATAAAATAAATATTAATAACAATGAGTATAAAATATATTCAGTTTATTATCCTGTTGGAAATGGAATATTTAATATAGATAAATCTATCGAAGATATAAAATGGATAATAGAAAACGAAATATAATGGAGGAATGATAATATGAATAAATATGAATTTTTTATCGCTGGAAGAGCAAGAAACAAAGAAAATATACTTAGAATATGTGATTTATTTGATAAATATAATGTATCTTATTACTGCTTTTTAAAAAATGAAGATGACTGGGGATATGGAACCTGAAGAAAATCAAAAAGAGTTTGAGGCACTTGGTTTGAAAAGTGATATTGTTCTAAATCTTTTTCATACTGATTTAGAAGGAGAAAAGAATTCGGATAATTTACTACTTGTATTACCTGCTGGAAAAGCTGCCCATATAGAATCAGGTATTGCCTATGGACTTGGTAAAAAGTGCTATGCAATCGGAGAATATGAACAAACCGATACCCTGTATAATATTTTTGAAGAAATATTTGATGATGAAGATGAATTAGAAAAATTTTTAATTAGCTATAATAATCATCGTAAAAACAAAAGATAAAGTTTTTAATGATACAATTACCAAAAAGAATTAAGTATAAATTATTTAGTTCTTTTTTATTTCTTTTGATTGTGATATAATCTCACGTTTGACACTTTTAGTATATTAAAACCTCACAAATCCTTGTCACATAATGGTTTGCGAGGTTTTT
>CAKOJO010000042.1 GCA_934090595.1 uncultured Bacilli bacterium
AAAAATCAATCATTTCTGATTGATTTAATCATTAACATCGCTTTGGTGCGACGATTTTTGCTTCTGGAGCAAATGACGGGAATCGAACCCGCATCCTAGCCTTGGCAAGGCCATGTTCTAACCATTGAACCACATCTGCACTAAATATATTGTATTATATTTTTATAAATATAGCAATATATTTGTTGTATTTTTTAACTATGCTCTTGAAACATATTTTCCATCTTTAGTAGAAATTAATATTTTTTCTCCTTCATTGATGAATAATGGTACTTTAATAGTATATCCAGTTTCAAGTGTTGCATCTTTCATAGCACTTGAAGTAGTATTTCCTTTTACACCAGGTTCAGTTGTTACTACTTCCATTTCTATCTTATCTGGAAGGGATAATCCTAACATTTCTCCTTCAAAGAATGTAATATCTACATCTAAGTTTTCTTTTAAATATTTAACATCATCGCCAAGATTAGATTTATTTATATCTATTTGAGAGTAATCTTCCATATTCATGAAAGTATAATCATCTCCTGTTGAATATAAATATTGCATTGGTTTTCTTTCAATTCTTGCTAATTCTACTTTAGTAGCAGAGTTAAAAGTATATTCAGTTGTTGAACCAGTTCTTAAGTTTTTTAACTTAGTTCTTACAAATGCTGCTCCCTTACCAGGTTTAACGTGTTGGAATTCTAATATTGTATAGATATTTCCATCAAATTGAATAGTCATTCCTGTTTTAAAATCATTTACATTTATCATTCAAATCACCTACTTAATTATTTTTCTTCTTTATGTAATGTATGTTTTTGACATTTAGGACAATATTTATTTAGTTCTAAACGTGCTGTTGTATTTTTTACATTTTTTTCTGTACGATAGTTTTGACTTTTGCATACAGTACAAGTAAGTGTTTTTCCTTGTCTATTTTCTAATTTTGCCATAATATCCCTCCTCATTTCCATAGATATTATATCAAATTTTTCAGAAAAAGCAAAACATTTTTACACATTTTTTCTTCTTTCTCCATTTTTAGTGTAATATTTAAAGAAAATATTGCTACTTTTTTCCATTAATCGATAGTTTATATCTGATTTATATTCTCCTCTTTTAGGATTTTGAACATTGGGAGATGAAGTCATTATTGATACAATTGGTTTATTAAATGGTGCATATGTAATGAAGTTATTACTTACTGTTTCATTGTCTACTACTCCATCATTATCTACATCAATCATACTTTCACTAGTACCAGTTTTACCCGCTGGATCGTATTCATATTTTATATATCCTGCTCCGGTACCATTTGTCATTACTAATCTAAATCCTTTTTGTATTCTTTTCATATATTTTTCTTTTGTTTCTACTTTATTAATTTTTACTGTTTCATTTTCATATATAACTTTTTGATCTTTATCTAGAACACTTTTTAGAAATCTTGGTTTTATTCTTGTTCCATCATTTGCAACAGTACTTATATATTGACTTAATTGAAGTGGTGTATAGGTATCATATTGTCCTATTGCAAAGTTTATTAATAAGTCACCTGCTTTACTTGTTCCTTTATAACCAGTCTCTTCTTTTGGATAATCTATTCCTGTTTTTGTTCCAAGTCCAAATTGATAATAAATACTTCGATACTTATTAAATGCATCTTCATTAATTTTTAACTTTTTATGAGGATAATATGTAAATCCTCCGACTCTCATCGCAGTAAGATATTGATATACATTGGATGAGTATTGTAGTGCTTGTAAATCATTTACATAACCAAGAGTCTTCCATGAACATTTTTCCGGTAAATTATATAAATAAATACAATTATCATAGAATGATGTACCAATATCTATTGCTTTATTATTATACCCAACAATCATACTAGCACCCTTTACTACCGATCCTGGTGTTATAGTCATCAACATATTTCCTTCTTCATAATTATATGTTTTATATTTATTTTTATCATAGTAAACTTGTTCTCCAAGCATTGCATATATTTCTCCGGTCGATGGTTTTTGCATTGTAATAAAACTACCCGTATAAAAATCAGTATTAGCTTCTTTCTTTGTTTTAATTACTTCTTGCTCTAACATTTTTTCTAGTTCTAACTGTAAATCTATATCAATAGATAGTACTATATCACTACCTCTTGATCCTTTTTCTACTAGTTTTAATGAGTTATCTTCCATAACCTTGTACTTATCCTTTGTTCCCTTTAGAATACTTTCATATTGTTTTTCTAGTCCTGTTAGTCCTACTCTATCATCTCTAGAGTATCCAAGTGATAAGTAATATTTTAAATCTTCTTCAGGCATCTTATTTGATTCAGATACTTTTCCAAATATATTTCTTAGAGTATCACCATATAAGTATTTTCTTTCCCATTCTAACTTTGTTTTAAAGCCTTTCAAAGTACTTATATTTTCTGATATATAAGCATATTCTTTATCACTAACATCTTTTTTAATAATTTTTTCATCATATGAATAACCTTTATTCATCAAATAATACAAATAAGCTGACTTTTTATCTCTAGTGTTAAATAGTTTCAAATCATCTTTAGTTATTCTTTTAATCTTAAGTTCATATATATCGTCCTCAGTTAATTTTCTATTTTTTAAATCTTCAAGTTCACTTGCTTTAATTTTTTTATTTGATATATCTGGATGTTTAAGTATAAAGAATTCTTTTAATACTCTATCTGTTACATTGTTATAATCAAGATTTATTTTACTACTCATAAAGTATGCTAATTCTATTTCTTCATTAATAGTTATGTTTTTTTCTTTTTTATAATATATACTTTTTACTGCTTTATTATCTACGAGTAATTTCATGTTTCTATCGTATATTCTTCCTCTTGGTGTACTATCACCATATACATAAACATTAGTCATATTAGTAAGTAACATTTTATAATAGTCCCCACGTAAAATATTTAGATAGCATATTCTTCCAAGCATAACAATAAATATAGAAACAATTAATATTTCTAATATTGTTATTCTTTTATTAATATTATATTTTTTATTATTATTCTTATATTTTCTCATATTATTATTTTGGTTAAATTTTCTAAAAACTTACATATAAATTACTAGGTGATTAAAATATGTATGAAAGTATTATTAAAAATTATGTAAATAAACTTACTAAAGATCATATAAGAAATTTTTGTATAAAAGAAAATGTTGTCATTTCTAATGAAGAAGTTGATACTATTTACTATTATATTAAGAATAACTGGAAAGATATTATGTATGATCCGAATCCTTATTTAAAGATTGCTAAGGAAAAGTTAAGTAAAGATGTTTATGAAAAAGTATTGTTTTTAAAAGATAAGTATCTAAAATAAAAAGGATACTATTTTTTGTATCCAAAACTATTAAGTGGAAGTAGTACTAAATTAGCACTTCCTAAAATATCTTCTTTTTTAAAACAACCAAAAATTCTACTGTCAAGAGAGTCTTTTCTATTGTCTCCGAGTGCAAAGTAACAATCTTCTGGTATTTTATCGTATCCTAAATCTGTTATATTAAAGTCTTCGGTAGATTGATTTTTAAAGTATTCTTCTTGCTCTTTATCATTAATATATAGTTTATCGTCTACATATTTTAATGTTTCTCCAGGAAGACCAATAACTCTTTTAATGAGATAGGAGTCATCTTTTTTTATTACTACAATATCAAATCTTTCTATATCATTAAACCTATAATTAATTTTATTTAGGATCATTATTTCTTTGTCTTGTAGAGTTGTACCCATGCTTGTTCCATTTACTCTTATTGGGGTAATAATAAAGGTTCTTATTAAAATTATTGCCAATATTATGGAACCATAGATTATTATTTCTTTTGTTTTATCTTTCATAAATAAAGAAAAATAAGGCAAGTGCCTTATTTTATTCCTCTTTCTTTAATTCTGTATTGACCTACATAATCTCTTAAGAAGTTTAACTTAGCACGTCTTACTTTACCACGTCTTACAACAGTAATATTTGCTAATTTTGGAGAATGTACAGGGAAAATTCTGTTTACTCCAACACCATAAGAAATCTTTCTAACTGTGAAAGTTTCACTTAGTCCAGAACCTTTACGACTAGTGACTACTCCTTCATAAGCTTGGATACGTTCTTTTTTACCTTCGATGATTTTTACATCTACACGAACTGTATCTCCTACTCTGAATTCAGGAATATCACTTTTAATTTGTTTAGCGGCCATTTTGTCTACTAAATTCATATTAACACTCCTTTTCTAATACAATCATGATCCTATAGTCAGCGGATTGCTTGATAACGTATATGATTTTATCATAAAAAATGATTGTTGTCTAGTGTTTTACATAATTAATTTATGCTTTCTGAAAGAATTTATGCTATTTCTACTATAATGATAGCTGACATGGATAGTATTTGTTCCAAATCCAGTGAAATTTTTTCAATTTTTTGCATTTTTATAGAAACAAGATTTTTGATACAAGTTTTCTTATTCAAAAATAAAAATTGCCTTAAGGCAAATCTTACTTTTGCAATCATTTTTCTATGATTTACAACGATAATAACATCAACACATATCTTTGAATGCCAACTTTATTATCTTTTTAAGAAATAGTTATAAAAAGATAATATTTTTCTAATTCTAGCACTGCTTATAATTATTTATTTATTATTAAAGTAATTTAATATAAATGCGACGTCTTACTGATATAAGTAAACGTTGCAATCTGTATAATATCACAAAAAGTTGGCATTCAAAGAACATGTTTGTCTACATATAATATACTACTTTTTATGGTTTTATACAAGTCTTTTTCACTTAATATAATAGCATCAACTAATTTTATAGATTTTGTTTTAATAGTTGATTAAGTTCAACAGCATATTCCATAGGAAGTTCTTGTTTGAATCTATCAGTAAAACCTAATATAATAAGTTCAATGGCTTTTTCTTTAGAAAGACCTCTACTCATCATGTAGAATAGTTTTTCTTCACTAATTTTTGATACTGTTGCTTCATGTTCTATAGAACTAGTTTTGTTACCCACTATATTATTTGGATATGTATCACTACTAGATTCTTTGTCTAGTATCAATGTATCGCATTTTACTAATGATGTTGAATTAGTGGCATTTTTCTTTATCTCAACTTTTCCTCTATAGTCAGCACTGCCACCTGAGGTTGCAATACTTTTTGCAATAATATTACTATTAGTATTTTTACCAATATGAATCATTTTTGCACCACTATCTTGTTCTTGGTTATTTTTTGCAACACTAATAGTAATGCATGTACCAGTTGAATTGTCTCCTTTTAATACACAACATGGATATTTCATTGTTTTATGTGAACCAATGTTACCATCTATCCATTCCATAGTACCTGATTCTTCGACTAAGGCTCTTTTTGTTACTAAATTATATACGTTAGTAGCCCAGTTTTGAATAGTACTATAACGACATTTACTATTTTTACCAACATATATTTCTACTACTGCGGCATGTAGATTACTTGTTGAATAATTTCTAGCAGTACATCCTTCAACATAGTGAAGTTCACTGTTATCATCCACTATTATAAGAGTTCTTTCAAATTGTCCTAAGTCTTTACTACTTATTCTAAAATAGCTTTGAAGAGGTCTATCTAATTTAGTATTTTTTGGTATGTATATAAAACTTCCTCCAGAAAAGACTGCACCATTTAAAGCAGTAAACTTATTTTCACTTGGTGAAACTATTTTAGAAAAATATTTATTAACTAAATCAGGATATTTCTTAAAAGCATCTTCAATCGAAGTAAATATTACATTTTTATCATTTAGTTCTTTAATCATATTATGATATATTACTTCGCTTTGATATTGTACACCTATCCCATCTAAATATTTTTCTGAATCAGGCACTTTTAATTTATCAAACTCATCTTTAATATTTTTATTTATATTTATCCAGTCATCTTTTATAGTTAAATCTGAATCATTTTTATAGTATTTTATCTTATCGAAATCTATATCTATTTTTGGTCCAAACTTAGGTAAATCTATTTTTTTAAACATATCATAACATTTTAATCTATATTCTAAAACATCTTCACTTTCATTTTTCATCTTAGATATTTCTTTTATTTTTTCTTCATCTAATCCAATTATTTCCATAATTGATCTACTCCTTACTAATTATTTTACTCTTTATAAAATTATTATTTCTTTTAAATAGAATAACATTTCCCATATCAGTAACACTTTCTTCATAGTTTAATACTGAATATTTTAAATCAACAAGTAAAGGGCTAATACCTCTTAATTCATAGTAATAACAAACTTTATCTAAGTTATGACAATATCTATTTAGTACTTGTCTAAAAGAATTATCATCAATTAGTAAATCTAAGACTTCAATAACACTAGCAATATCTTTTAAGTTTGTTCTTTTTATTGTAAAACATTTTCCCATTTCTAAAAAACAATTACTATCAACCAACTTTTTATAAAGCATTGCACTAACTAACTTAGAATCACTTTCATTTAAGTTTTTATCAATTAAGAAAGCATATCCATCATCATTAAACATATCAGTATCCTTTTTATTTACAATGATTCCAATAACATCATTATCATCTTTAAAATCGTATTTATTTATAGAACATCCAAGTTCTAAAATCTTTTCTAATATATCCATAAAAACCCCCATAGTAATTAAATAATATTTAATATAATACCACTTATTACCCCAATTATATATATAGTTATTAATATCATAATGTTTTCTTTAATATTCTTATTTTGTTTAAATAGCACTAATAAAGCTACTCCACTTCCTGAAAGAAGTCCTGAAATAGTAGTGCCAAAGCTTATTATATTATCAATATATAGTTGTGTTATTAAGACACTAGCACTACAATTTGGAATCAATCCAATAAGTGATGAGACAATTGGTCCAAGAATACTATTTGAATAAAATAAATTCTTTAATGTTTCTTCGGATACAAAAGTCATTGCATAGTTTAGTATAAAAGTAATTATGACTATAAATATTAATATACTAAAAGTATGTTTTAGTGAAGATTTAATAATACTATGTTCACAATCACAATGATCATGTTCACATATTTCATAGTGTTCATGTTTAGTTTCTTTTTTTGGCTTTATTATTAAATCTATAAGCATTCCACATATTATACCAATTATTATTTTTACTAGTAATATTTTTATAATTAACGAAAAACTAGCATGATTAGCAATTAATACTGGTAACATTTCATCACTAGTGGATAAGAATATAGCTATAAGTGTACCTAGCGATATAATTCTTGTTATATATAGGTTAACTGCTGAAGCACCAAAACCACACTGAGGAAATGCTCCAAGGAGTGAACCTATTATTACTCCGAATTTACTATTTTTTAGTTTTTCTTTAGATTTATTTCCTAGTTTATGTTCAATGCATTCAATAATTATAAATGTTATGAACAGAAATGGAAATAGCTTAATAGAATCTATTAATGTATCTTTTATTATGTCTAACATAATACCTCTCCTTTTTATACATGAATATTATATCATTATTATATCTTAAAATAAAGAAAAATGATGACTAATAAGTCACCATTTAAGTATTTTATGCATTTAATCAGGTGTTTTAATTTACTATGCAAACAATTTTATATATCTTTTAATTTCTTTATCGGTTAAAATCTTACCATTACTGATAATTTTTTCATTTATTATAAAAATAGGTTTATTAATACTTTTATACATTTCTAGAGTTTTTTCATCATCTAGAATATTTATTTCTATCTTGTTGCTCATATCTTTAGTTGCTTTATTTAAGTTTTTTAGGAGTTTTATTCTGTTACTTGAATTATCACCGATAATCTTTATATTCACTTTCCACCACCTTTCATAAACAATAATTTTGTTTACATTTTAAGTATAGTGAGTAAAACTTAAATGAAACTGAATTTTTCTAATTTTTTGGAAAATTGTTAATTAAAATTTGAGATGACTGCTCTAGTTGAATAACTAACCGATGCATGACCACTGCTTAGATAGAATGCAAATATCCCTGCATTTGTAGTAGTACTATAATCTCCACCACGTATAAACCATGGTGAAGAACTACATGGAAGATACGCATAATCTTTATACCAACTTCCTTCTAATTTTGACAATGCCATTTCTTTTGTTGCATCTCCTAGTTTTCCTCTTGTATATTCTGTATTAGTAGTTTGATAACTATACTTGTCATAATATTTTTTGTTCGGAAATTGATATATTCCTGTAAATGTTATTTGATCACTATATAAATATCCTGTAAATGCCGAATTACCATTATTTTTAGTTTGATATCCACTCATTATTTCACCATTATGATACACTAAATCTCCCATCATATATTCATAAGCACCACCACTCATGTCATATATTCCATACACATTTCCTGTTGTACTTGCACTCTGTCCTAGTGATGTTGTGTATTCATTGCATGTCGTACCGCTTTTTGTGGAGCCAGCTGTTTGCGGTCCACATCCTGTTGTGTATTTATTCATGCTATTTAGTTCTATTTCTTTGTTTATTCCATATTTACTGTGAGACAAATATGTTACTGCTCCCCACTCCATATTCTTCATCATATGTGTTTCGTCACGTGTTGCAAATCCATATTGATTACCTGACTCTCTCATATTGTATATTCCATTAAAGAATGTCCCTACTTGTGCTCCTCTCCATGATGTTACATTTGGTTTTATTAATGGTCTTATTGTTTGTAAATTGCATCCCGAACCTACTTCAACTTGCGCCGATGCTGTACATGCGGTATCACTTGATACCTCAAACTTTCCTACCCATATTCCTGTTAACTCTTCATCATCTGTTCTTACGCTATCATCATTCTTATCCCACCAGAATGCTGGGTGTGTATATGTTGAAGTTCCTGCTTTTAATGAACCATTTGTACTATCCGTACATGTTTCTGATGTGGTACTAGTTCCAGTTACTGCATCAGTACATTTTATTGTTCCAGAACTGTTTGTACCACTTTCAAACTTTATTTGTATTTCTTCTGGTGTATTTGTATTTAAATATGTATATGTATATCTTGGTATCCATACCCACATTGTATTTATATCATCCATTGGTATTTCCGTACCAGCTTTTGCATTTAAATAAGTACTTCTATTTGTTTCAGTAACAGTTACTGCATTTGCCCACATTTTATTATTATAATCATACCATTTATATTGTTCTTTACTATTTTTAACGTCTGCCTTTTTCCACACTTCATTTGTCTCATCGTAATATACTGGTATCATGTTTGATGTTAATTTTGGTGCATTCGCACCACTTTCATCTAAATTAGATTTAACATAAACTTTAATAGTATTCTTAGATTCTACACTGCTACTCCATTTTGCATATGATGTATTTGTGTAATTATAAGAAATAATTCCTGAAAGTAATAGCACAAAAATACCTATTAATGATAATAGATATTTATTATATTCTTTTATATCTTTAAATAAAGGGTTTATCT
>CAKOJO010000043.1 GCA_934090595.1 uncultured Bacilli bacterium
TTAAAAAATTAGTATTTACAAATACATTTTTTGTGGTACAATATAAATGTATTATTTATTGATGCGAAGATAAGGCTTGGAAACCTTTAGCACTGTTATAAAAGAGATTCTTAAAGAATAAGTAAAGTGGAACCGCGGATTTAATTCGTCTTTACATGTTTTTTAAGTTTTTTTTATTACAAGGGAGGAAATATTATGGAAATGGAAAAAATGGTTAATTTTTGTAAAAATTATGGTTTTATATTTCAAGGAAGTGAAATATATGGTGGTCTTGCTAATACTTGGGATTACGGTCCACTTGGGTCAAGACTTAAAAACAATGTAAAAGATGCATGGAGAAAAAGATTTATTCAAGAAAGAAAAAATGCTTATGAAGTTGATGCAGATATATTAATGCATAAAAAAGTATGGGAAGCATCAGGACATGTTTCTAGTTTCTCTGACCCATTAATTGATTGTAAAGAATGTAAAATGAGAGTGCGAGCAGATAATTTAGTAAATGATTTTACTGATTCTTCAATTGGGGATACTTTAAACGAAGAAGACTTAATAAAATACATAAGAGACAATAAAATACCTTGTCCTAAATGTGGTAAAACTAACTTTACTGATGTACGTCAATTTAATCTTATGTTTGAAACATATCGTGGTGTTACTAATGACTCAAAAAGTGTTATTTATCTAAGACCAGAAAATGCTCAAGGAGAATATGTAAATTTCTTAAATGTTCAAAGAAGTATGCGTGCTAAATTACCATTCTCAATTGGTCAAATAGGTAAAGCATTTAGAAATGAAATAACTCCAGGTAACTTTACTTTTAGAACTATTGAGTTTGAACAAATGGAATATCAAACTTTCTGTAAAGAAGGAACTGATAGTGAAATATATAATTATTTCAAGGAATATGGTAAAAAGTTCTATATGGACTTAGGTTTAAAAGAAGAACACTTAAGATTTCACGATCATGAAAAACTAGCACATTATGCCAAAGAAGCCTGCGACATAGAATATAAATTTCCATTTGGATGGGGAGAAATAAATGGTACTCATAATCGTACTAATTTCGATTTATCTAATCATCAAGAATATTCTAAAGTAAAACAAGAATACCTTGATCCTGAAACAAATGAAAAATTTGTACCATATGTAATAGAATCAACTTATGGACTTGATAGAACTATTCTTGCAATTCTTTTCGAAGCATACGAAGAACAAGAATTAGAAAATGATACAAGAGAAGTTCTACATCTTACACCATACCTAGCACCATATAAAGTATGTGTATTACCACTTGTAAAAAAATATCATAGTGATAAAGCAAATGAAATATATGAAAGATTACAAAAAGAGTTCATGACTGCTTATGATGATACTGGATCAATTGGAAAAAGATATAGAAGAAGTGATGCAATTGGTACTCCATATGCAATTACTATTGATGATGATACTATAAATGATGGTACTGTAACTCTTAGAGATAGGGATACAATGGAACAAGTAAAAATGAGTATTGATGAAGTTATTTCATATGTTAATGATAGAATTAAGTTTTAAACTTAGTTCTTTTTCTTGACTTTTTGTTCGCTTTGTGGTATAATTAGGCTAACTTAGGGGGTTGATGGTATGACTAATGATTTAAATAGTTATGATCTTTATTGTGATGATATTGAAAGTACTGAAGTTTTAACACCACAAGAAGAACAAGAACTATTAATTAGATATCATAATGGTGATTATGAGGCGAGAAATAAACTTGTTGAATCTAATTTAAGATTGGTTAGAAAGCTAGTCTCAAAATATAAAGGATTAAACATATCATTAGGAGATCTAGTACAAGATCTTAGTTTGTATCTGTTTACAGTGGTAGATAACTTTGATTTGTCTAAAGGTTGCAAACTTTCTACTTATGCTCAAAGATGTTTGGAATTTAGATTAACAGATTATTTAGACCGACAAATTAAGAATCCATTATTTACTAAAAGAGATAGAATTGAATTTAGTATTATAAATAAATTTTATTATAATTACGCTAATGAAAATGGTTCTTTTCCAGATATTGAAACAATTGCTAATAATACAAGATTTTCAAAAAAAAGAATTACTTATTTGTTTAACATTTCTAATTGTACGACATCACTAAATGGATTAATCGATGATAATTATTGTGAAACAATGGAACAAGATGATTTTGAAAATGAAGATGTATATAGAGAAAGTAATTATATACCAGATAATAGTGATTTAGAAGAAGAAGTGTGTTCGAGACTTAAACACGAAGCTTTAAAAAAATTGATATTATCTAATAATAAACTTACTGACATTGAAAAAAGAAATATTAGTATGATGTATGGTTTTGATGATGGAGAATATAAAACATGTAGAGAGGTCGGAAAAGTTTATAATGTATCACATTCTGCGATTGATTGTTCTGTCAAAAATGGTATAAAAAAAATAAAAAAAATTCCTTGTATTAAGGAATTTAAATAAAAAGGGGAAGATATTATGGTTGAAAATTTAAAAATATATGAAGAAAATTTAAAAAATATTAAAAAATTAGGACAAACAGAAAGAAAAGAATTATTTATTAGATATAAAAATGGTGATCTTGAAGCAAGAAAGAAATTTATAGAAAGTTATTTAAATGACATTAGAAGAATAGCTTCAAAGTATGAAGATTTAGATATATCAATTGAAGATATAATTCAAGATGCTAGTATTCAATTTATTAATCATGTAGATAGTATTGAATTATCCGATATTGAAAAATTGTCTGTTTTAAACATTTACTTACATACTATTATTGATGATATGGTAGAAAGAGCACAATATAAGCCTTTACTAAGAACTGGAGAAAATAAAATATTAAATAACATCAATCAATATATAGAACAATACGAAAGTGTATATGGATGCAGTCCTGATGAATGTTATATTGCCGCAGAACTTGGCTTATCAGTAGAAAAAGTAAAATGTGTACTTGATGATAATAAAAAACTTCGTTATTTAGATGAAGAAAATGAAGATAGTGTTATTGATGAAGTAAGCTATGAAGATATAGTGTGTTCTAAATTAGCTTATAAAAAATTAAAAGAAGACATATTAAGAGATAAAAAGTTAACTGATTTAGAAAAGAAATACATAAGTAGTGTATATGGTTTCTTTGATGATACTCCAAAGGATTACAAAGAAGTGTCTAAAATATTTGATGTTAGTCCTCAAACAGTAAAGCAACGTACTACGAGTGGAATTAAAAAAATTAGACAATATGGATCTTATGTAAAGAGTTATAGATAAAAAAATATTACTTATTCGTAATATTTTTTTTGATTATTTTTGCAATATATTCCTTATCTTCGAGTTTTAAATCATTCCAAAACAACTCTAATATAACGCCAAGTCCTGGTAAAACTATCTCATCACCAGTAGTAACAGATTCATTAATTGTAGTAATTATATCTTCGTAATTATCGCTTTTAATGTTTTCAATTACATTTTTTCTAATACTTAAATCCATAATATCACCATTTATATTATGTACTATGTAAAGTTTTTTATACTTTTTTTATATTTGTGTTGAATAAATTATATTTTACTTATATAATTATTCTAGGAGGGATAATATGAATTATGTAGTTATTGCAATTATTGTGGTATTAGTCTTATTAATTCTTTATGTAATTAGTACTTACAACGGATTAGTATCATTAAGAAACAAAAAAGATGATCAATGGGCACAAATTGATGTTCAATTAAAAAGAAGGGCTGATTTAATACCTAATTTAGTTGAAATAGTAAAAGGATATGCAAAGCATGAAAGTGAAACTTTAGAAAAAGTTATTGAAGCAAGAAATACTTATATGACTGCTAAAACACCTGAAGATGAAATGAAAGCAAGTGGAGAAGTAACTCAAGCATTGAATAAATTACTTGCTCTTGGTGAAGCTTATCCAGAACTTAAAGCTAATCAAAACTTCTTAGGACTTCAACAAGATGTGTCTGATACTGAAGATAAAATATCTTATGCAAGACAATTTTATAATGATTCAGTACTTACTTACAACAATAAAGTGCAAATGTTTCCATCTAATATAATCGCGGGAATGTTTAACTTTACTAAAGCTACTTTCTTTGAAGTATCTGAAAAAGAAAAAGAAGCACCAAAAATAAGTTTCTAGACTTACATTGTAAGTCTTTTTTTGGAGGATAAAATGAAAAAACTAAAATACATACTGTTTGCTTTTGTATTCTTTTTTCTAACACTAAATGTAAATGCTGAATCATTCGATAAAAACACCATGGATATTTATATAGATAACTCAGGTGATGCTCATATTACTGAGGTGTGGACTGGTTATTTTGATAAAAATACAGAACTATATAAAAGATACAATAATCTTGGAGAAAGTGATATTAGTAATCTAAGAGTATCTTTTAATGGCATTACATTTAAAGATCAATATTCATGGGATATACATGAAACATTTGAATATAAAAAATACAAAAGCGCTATCACTTATAAAGATGGTGGTACAGAATTATGCTTTGGTATATCAGAATATGGTCACAATACTTATATTATCTCATACGAAATATCTGACTTTATTAGAAATACTGAAGATGGACAAATAATAAATTGGAATCTAATTGATCAGATATTTAAAAAATATGAAATAAAAGTACATAGCAATTTTAAATACGAAGACATTTATGTTAAATCATTCGGAGACAAAGGAGCAAAAACATACGTTGAAGACGGAATAATCTATGTAAAAAGTAAACATGGTATAAAAAGAGGAGAATATGAAGTTTTATTTGCAGTATTTAAACCAAATACTTTTAATACTGATAATCATTCTAATCGTTCTAACACATCAAACTACTATTTAAATAATGCTATAAAAGATTATAAAGATCAAAAATCTGATAACTTATTTAACTTTATTGGAATCCTATTATTTCCACTTCAAATAATATTAATTATATCAATAGTATCTTACTATTATATAAAAACTAGTCGAATGCCAGAAGATATGTTTAAAAACAATAAAACACTTCCTAAAGATGTAGAATACTTTAGAGACATTCCATGCAATAAAGATCTATTCGAAGCATATTCAATATCTGATAAATTTTCTATTTCATCAAGCGAATACGATATAATTGGTAGTTTAATACTTAAATGGATACTTGAAAAAAGAATAAACATAAAAACTGAAGAAAAAGGTATCATATTCAAAGAAAATAAAACTATTATTATATTTACAGATAACATTCCTAGTAATCCATTAGAAGAAGAATTATACAATTTACTTATATCTGCCTCAAAAAATGGTGAGTTATATGGAGATAGATTTAATAGATGGTTTAATCGCGGAAACAATAAAAATAAAATTGATACATGGTTAGAAAAGATAAAACTAAATGATAAAAATAGTGAACATGTAGAAAAAATAAAACAAAGAAAAAGAATAATCTCTAATGTTTACAACGTATATGATGATTACATTTATAATGAAGCAATTAAACTAAAAGGATTAAAAAAATACTTCATGGACTTCACTAGAATGTATGAAAAAATGCCAATTGAAGTACATCTATGGAAAGAGTATTTAATATTTGCTCAACTATTTGGTTTAGCGGATAAAGTAGCGGAAGAACTTAAAATGCATTTTCCTGAGATTTCAAAAGAGTTCAATGACACTAGACTATTTGACGATATAGTTACCATTTCATCATCAATAAGCGATTTTAGACCTAGTTATAACTATTCATCCGGAGGAGGAAGCTTCAGTGGATCATCTTCAGGTGGGGGAGGATCTTCTTCATCCGGTGGTGGCGGAGGAGGTTCAAGATAATGAAAAAACTAAAATACTTACTATTTACTTTTATTTTCTTTTTTCTAACACTGAATGTAAATGCTGAGTCATTCGATAAAAACACCATGGATATTTATATAGATAACTCAGGAGATGCCCATATTACTGAGGTGTGGACTGGTTATTTTGATAAAAATACAGAACTATATAAAGCATATAACAACCTAGGTAAATCAAAAATTAAAAACTTAAAAGTATCGATGAATGGCAAAGAGTTTAAAAATACCTGGTGGAATACGAATAAAACATTCGAAGAAAAGAAATATAAAAGTGGTATTAATAAAACAGATACTGGAGTAGAGCTTTGCTTTGGTATATCAGAATATGGTTATAATACTTATACATTTACTTACGATATAACTAACTTTGTTGTAAATACTACTGATTATCAAATGATATATTGGGATCTTCTTCATCAAAGCTTTAATAGTTATCAAATTACTATCTATAGTGACTTTAAATACAAAGACATCCTTTTAAGAGGATATGGTAATTATGGAGGACTAATTAATCTAAAAGATGGAAAGATAATACTTAGTAATTCAAAAGGACTAAAAACAAATGAATACATGGTTCTATTAGCAAGATTTAATAAGAATACTTTTAAAGCAAAAGCAAAACTAAATGAAGACTTTAATACTTATTACAATATGGCTGAAAATGGTGCGATAAAGTATGAGACAAAACAAGAAAATAAAGTAATAGAAAAAATTAAAAAGATAACTTCTAGTGATAAATTCATAATAGCTAATATATATTTATTCTTTATAGTTATTATAACAATTCTAGTAGTATTAATCATAAAAGAAAAGAAAAATAATAGTTATTATAATAAAGAATTAGATATAGTACATGAACCAAAGTTTAAATACTATAGAGATATACCATGTAATAAAGATTTATATAAAATATATTACATATCTTATAGATACTTAAGAACAAGAGGAAATAACTTACTTGGTGCAATTATGTTAAAATGGATTCTCTACAATAATATAATAATTACTAAAGAAAGTATAATATTTAATAATAAAAATAATATAATAAATCAATATGAAAATGATTTATACGATATGTTTAACAGAATAAATGGTAACACTTTATCGCTTAAAGAACTAAAGAAATGGTATAAATCTAATTATAGAAATAGTAATTATATACTTACTTCAATATATAATAAAGAAAAAGATGAAATATCTTACTATGTAAAAAAAACATATCCAAATATTAACTCATTAGAACAATTAAATCTAATGACAAATAACTATCTAGTCGAAGATACAGATAAACTAAGAGGTTTGTATAATTATTTGAATGATTTTTCTAGAATACATGAAAAAATGCCGATTGAAGTACATCTATGGAAAGAATACTTGATAATTGCTCAAATATTTGGTTTAGCAAATAAAGTTAAAAAAGAATTTAAATTTCTATATCCTGACCTAGATACAGAAAATATATTTAAAAGTATCGATATATTTGAAATAATACTAGATTCATTATTCGATATAGAGTATAATGATAATGTAACAAAAACTAGTGGTAGTATATTAAAGGACCTATCAGATGCTATATTAAATGATTCGTCAAGTTCTCACTCTTCAGGTGGAGGAGGATCAGGATCATTTGGAAGTGGTTCTGGTGGTTCAAGATAAGGAGGAGTTTTATGAAAAAATTAAAATATTTGTTACTTGTTTTATTCTTATTTCCACTTTCCGTTTATGCGGATGATATTTATAGTAGAAATATGGATATTTATATTACAAAAGAAGGGACTGCTAACGTTACTGAAACATGGGATGTAAAAGCAGACTCTGGTAGTGAATGGTACACTACATTTAAAAATATGGGAAATACCACTATTAGTAATTATAAAGTACTAATGGATGGCAAAGAAATGACTAGTTTAAATAACTGGGATGTAAGTGCTAGTCTAAGTCAAAAAAGTGGTAAATATGGTATAAATTACCTTGAGGATGGATTAGAATTATGTTTTGGAAAAGGAGACTTTAAAAGACATAAGTTTACTGTGACATATGATATAAATAATATTATATTCAATGTATCAGGTGCTCAAGTATTATATAATACGTTTATACCAAAAACTAGCGCTGATTACTTTGATATTAAAATAAAAAGTTATTATAATTTTCCAGATGACTTAGCAGTATGGGGTTATGGTTATAAGGGATATGCTTATGTAAAAGATGGATATGTAGAACTTACTACAGATTACGGGCTTAGTAATCAGTATGTAGTGGCATTAATTAAGTTTCCACTTAATACATTTAATACTAGTAATAGTTATGATTACTTTACATCATTTGATGATGTATCAAACAAAGCCAAAGAAGGTTCATTTGAATATGATTATGACAATGATGACTCTATAGATCTTTCTTGGATTTATGACTTCATAATCTTTATAGTTATGGTGTTAATAATACTTCTTCCTATTCTATTAGCAATATTCGGAGGTAAAAAATATCTATTCAAGGACAATAAAACAATACCGAAAGATGTAAACTATTTTAGAGATATACCATGTAATAAAGATCTAAAAAAAGCATATTATTTAGCTAGTAAAAACTATCTATTAAAAAGAAATACTAATCTTTTAGGATGCTATCTTCTTAAATGGATAAAAGAAGGAATAGTTACTACTAACAAAAATGGTAAAAATAGTGTTATTATATTTGATCCTCTAAAAAAGCCGACTGATTTAGATGAATTAGGTATGTTTAATATGATGTATGAAGCAAGTCAAGATGGTGTTTTAGAAAAAAATGAGTTTAAATCATATTGTAATAAACACTATGAAAAAGTTCTAGGACACTTTGATAAAGTATTAAAGAATGAAGAAGATAATTTAATTAGCAATAATAATATTACAGTACTTAATAAAAAGAAGTTCTTATTCACAAAGACTTATTGTATATTTGATGATAGTATATATAATGATGTAATATGCTTAAAAGGACTTAAAAAATACTTCAAAGACTTTACTAGAATGTATGAAAAAATGCCAATTGAAGTACATCTATGGCAAGATTACTTAATATTTGCTCAATTATTTGGTATGGCAGATAAAGTAGCAAAAGAGTTTAAGAACTTATATCCAGATGTAATTACAGATGATATGTATAATGACATTCTACTTATGAATATGTTTTATACAACAGGAATATCAAGTGCAAATTCTGCTAAAAGTGCTGCTGAAATGTACTCATCTGGAGGAGGCGGATTCTCTTCAGGTGGCGGAGGAGGAGGTTCCTTCGGTGGAGGAGGCTCTTCTGGAGGAAGATAACAAAAAAACAAGTAAAACACTTGTATAAAACTACAAAAAGTAGTATATTATATATGAAGAAGCACGTTTGCTATGAACGTCAGCTTCAATTGTGTTTTGAAGCGACGTTTCCCTATATTAGAGAGACGTCGCATTTTTTATTAATTAAAACACTTATATTAATCTATAGATGATAATTAATAAGAAAAGGATGATAATAAGCAAGATGAAAATCAAGTCGTTCTTTCTACTCATTACACATCACCTCGCTTTCTTGAAAAAATAGCGAAGCCGACGCCC
>CAKOJO010000044.1 GCA_934090595.1 uncultured Bacilli bacterium
TTTAATAGATTATTTGCAAATGTATTAAATAATGGAAAACCAGCAAATGATGCATTTGAAGATAATACTTTTTATAGTTGCGTAGTAGATACATATAACAGTAAGCATCAGGATAATAAAAAATCATATACTGATAATTTAACAGATGAAGAGTTAGCTAGTATTACTAGTTTAGAATGTGGTGGTTGGCGTTATTCAGATAGTGATAAGATAACAAGTGCAAAAGGAGTAGAAAAACTAACTGGATTGACAACTTTAGATTTAGATAACAACTTGTTTACAAATATAGATTTAACTAATAATACATTACTAGAAAAATTAAGCATTTGTAATGATAAAGTGGATAATCAGTTAGCAAATATAGATATAAGTAATAATACTTTATTAAAAGAGTTGGATTTATCTTGGAATAATTTATCAGTTATAGATGTAAGTAACAATACAGCTTTAACAGATTTAAGTTTAGAAGAGAATCAATTAACAAATATAGATGTAAGTGTGAACACATCCTTAACAAATGTAAGCTTGTATTCTAATCAACTAGCAAGTATAGATGTAAGTAACAATACATCCTTAACAGATTTAGATTTAAGTTATAATCAGTTAACAAGTATAGATGTAAGTAACAATACAGCTTTAACAGATTTAAGTTTAGAAGAGAATCAGTTAACAAATATAGATTTAACTAATAATTTAAAATTAGTGGAATTATCTTTAGAAAATACAAAAATAGAAAGGCTAGATCTTAGTAAAAATACAGAATTAAATAGTTTATATGCTGATGATACTCCATTAAAAGAAGATATATTTATGAAGGTAGGAGAAAATTATATACCAGAAATAGTTTTACCACAAAAGCAAGGTTTTAAATATAGTATAGCTGACACCGACATTGCAACAATAGAAGGAAATACTATAACAGCAAAAAAAGAAGGAAGCACAATATTAAAAGCAACGATTGGAAATACAACTTTTGAAAGAAAAGTGTTGATTGTCGATAATATTAAACTTACTGCACTGAAAGATTATATTAAAATAGACAGTGATAAAAAGTATATTTTAATATACGAGTATATTGATATTGGAGATGAAATTAACCAGGGTGGATATATCAAGTCAAACATTGGTAAATTAAGAATAAATGGTGATATGTTGCAAATTATATTAGGAAGCAAAGTTTTAGATGAGTATAAAATGATTTATTTTAAATCATCTACAATAATAGATAATGATTATTTATTTGTAAGTGCATCAGTTAATGATTCCAATCCTATTAAGTGTGTAAATTGTACTTATCAGTTGTCTGATGATGGAAAAGAAATAAACATAAAATATGATAATAACATTATAGATAAGAAAAAGATTATATACATGTTTTTACCGGAAAAAGGCAGATATTATGATCCGATTAAAACAGTTGATATTTATATATTTGGTGATAAAATATTTGATGAGAAAGACATAAAGGAAATTAATGATATAAGTGAAATAGAAAAGGAAAAAATTAATTTCTTAAATGCTAGCCCTAAAATAAAGGAAGAAGAATATAATAATTCAATTGAATTATATTATAATGGTAATATAATAAAGAATTATCTTGGGTTTGTTAATCTTTATTCAAATAAATATGATTTATCAAAAGATTATATATATTTAGGATTAAATGATTTTATTAATGATATAGAGGTAAAATCAACAGATGGTGAGTTTTCAACAGAAGAAATAAAAGAACTTAACATGTTTAAAATAACAGAAAAAACATTTGAAATGTGGTTTGCAGATGAGGAATGTGATAATGATGATAATTGTACATTTAAACAAACAGAAAAATTGAATTCATGGGACTTAATAAAAGTATCATCAGATAAATATGATATGAGTGGTGATATAATAAATTTAGGTAATGAAGACATAGATTTATCTAAGATAAATGTAACTAATGCTACTTTAAAAGTAGATAATAATAAATTACTAGTAATGTATGGTGATGAAGTAGTTAAAGAGTTCAAATTAGAAGGTGGTAAAAAGACTACAACAACAACTAAAAAAGATGATGAAAAAACAACTACAACTAAAGATAAAACAACTACTAAAGAAGAAGTTAAGACTACAACAACAAAGAAAAAGGTAAGTATAATAGATAAGATATTTGGTAATAAGGAAACTACTACAGTAAAGAAGGAAGAGACTACAACTAAGAAAAACATATTTAGAAAGAGTACAACTACTAAAGTAGAAAACAGTAGTGGTAATGTAACAAGTAATAATAAGAACAGCTTTAAAAAGTTAGTTACAGGAAGTAATTTACTTATATTATTCTTAAGCATTACTGGTATAGCTTTAATTATATATATTATAATTATGAAAAAAAATAGTAAAGCAAAGTAAGAATTAATCTTATTTTGTTTTATTTTGTAAGAAAAAATGGTATAATATCTTTGACTTGATAAACCATAATAAAAGATAGGTGATTTAAATTGAATATAGATGGAATAAATATTAATTATTTGGATTTTGGTATAAAAGATAAAAAGGCAATAGTGTTACTTCATGGTTGGGGACAAAACATACAAATGATGCAAATGCTAGGAGAACCATTTAAAAATGAATACAGAATAATTGTACTTGATTTTCCTGGATTTGGACTTAGTGATGAACCGAAAGAAGTAATTGGTGTTGATGGATATACTACTATTTTAGAAAAATTATTAAAAAAATTAAACATAGAAGATCCTATTATAGTAGGTCATTCTTTTGGGGGTAGAGTTGCAGTTAAATTTGCATCAAGAAATAAAGTTAGTAAAGTAATACTTTTATCTCCAGCACTTAAAAGTCATGATAAGAAAGGTCTTAAGACAAAAATTTTAAAAACAATAAAGAAAGTATCATTTTTAAAGGGCTTAGAAGCATGGGCTAAAGATCATATTGGATCACGTGATTATAAGGCTGCAAGTCCTATGATGAAACAGGTTTTAGTTAAAACTGTTAGTGAGGATTTAAGCTGTGATGCTTCTAAAATAAAAGCTCCAACTATTTTAATTTACGGTGATTTAGATAGTGAAGTGCCTTTAGAAGATACTAAAGAATATGAAAAATTAATACATGATTGTGGACTTATTTTATATGAAGGATGTACACATTTTGCATATTTAGAAAGACTTAATCAGACAATAAATATAATGAAGAATTTTATTAAATAGGAGGATATAGTTATGTTTTATATAAGTTTATTATCTTTTGTTATTTTACTTTTATATAGTTATAAAAAAAGTTTACATATGGCACAGCAAAATCTATATAATGATGATAATAGATTTTTGAAGTGGTCTTTAAAGGAATTAAAAGAATTTAAAGATTATACTAAGTGTGAATTGATAGTATTATTAACATTTATAATTATTTGTGCACTTAAGTTAAATTATAGTTTTATTATAGGAGCTTACTTCTTTATTGTATCAATAGTTATATTCTTAATTAGATATAAAGAAAGTAGAAAAAATACTACTAAATTATCATTTAAAGTTACTAGTAGGGTAAAAAGATTAATGGTTACAAACTTAGTTTTATTTATACTTTTACTTGTTTTGATAAAATATATAGATAACAAGAATATAGCATATTTGTTACTTTATTCATATTTATTTTTACTTGATATGGTTGTTATTATATCAATTATTATAAATAAACCTATAGAAAAATTAGTATATTTATCATATAAAAATAAAGCTATGAAAAAGCTTGATAGTATGAATGATTTAAAAGTAATTGGAATTACTGGTAGTTATGGTAAAACTAGTAGTAAAAATATATTAAGTGATATATTAAACATTAAATATAATGCATTACCATCTCCAAAGAATTTTAATACACCATATGGACTTATTATTACCATAAATAATTATTTAGATAAGTTTGATGATATTTTTATAGCAGAAATGGGTGCATATAAAATAGGTGAAATAAAACAGTTATGTAACCTAGTTAAACCAAAATATGGTATTTTAACTAAAATAGGTAAAGCTCATATTGAAATATTTGGATCCCAAGAGAACATAATAAAGGGTAAATTTGAACTTATTGAAAGCTTACCAAAAGATGGTATAGGAGTTTTAAATGCTGATGATGAGCTACAAGTTAATTATAAACTTAAAAATAATTGTAAAATACTATGGATAGGTATAGATAAAGAAGATACCGATGTTCATGCATCAAATATTAAGACATCATCTAAAGGAACTACGTTTGATGTAACATTTAAAGGTGATAAAAACAAATATAGCTTTACAACTAAACTACTTGGTTATAATAATATTTATAATATTTTATCATCACTTGCATTAGCTAAAGAGTTTGGCTTAAGTGTAAATCAAATGCAAAAAGCAGTTTTAGGAGTTAAAGCTGTTGAACATAGACTAGAACTTAGAAGAGCAGGAAATATTACTTATATAGATGATTCATATAATTCTAATCCGGTTGGTTCTAAAATGGCCCTTGATGTACTTAAAAGTATGCCAAATCTTAAAATAGTTATGACACCAGGAATGGTAGAACTTGGACGTGAGTCATATGAATTAAATAAAGAATTTGGTAAGCATATGAAAGGAACTTGTGATATAGCTATACTAATTGGAGAAAAAATAACAAAGCCAATTAAAGATGGATTAGATGAAGTGAATTTTGATAAGAAAAATATATATGTTGTAAAAAGTACAAATGAAGCTTTTGCATTATTAAAAAAATTAACATATGGTAAAGAAGCTTATTGCTTAATAGAAAATGATTTACCAGATATATACAATGAATAGGAGTTGATTTAAAATGAAAATAAGAGTTGGAGTATTATATGGTGGAAAAACTACAGAACATGAGGTTAGTATAATAACAGCTGTTCAAGCTATGAATAATTTAAATAAAGAAAAATATGATGTTGTACCTATATATTTTACTAAGGATAATGATATATATACAGGTAATGCCTTAATGGATATGGATGTATATAAAGACATGTCTTTACTTAAAAGATATTGTTCAAATGTTGTTATGTATAGCAAAGATGGGGTTTTAATGCTTCAAAATAAAAAGGGGATATTTAAAAGAACCATAAGAGAAGTAGATATAGTTGTTCCTTGTGTACATGGTTATAATATGGAAGATGGAAATATTGAAGGAATGCTTGAGGTACTTGGAATTCCTTATACTGGTAGTGATATATATGGATGTACAGTAGGTCAAGATAAAGTATTTCAAAAACAAATTCTTGAAGCTGAAAAGTTACCAGTTCCAAAATATACTTGGTTTTATGATAATGAGTATTTTTCTTCTGAAGAAAAAATATTAGATAATATTAAAAAGGTAGGATATCCAGTTATAGTAAAGCCAGCTAGACAAGGTAGTAGTATTGGTATAGAAGTTGCTAAAAGTGAAGAAGAAGTTAAAAATGCAATAGAAGAAGCTATTAAATATGATGATAAGATATTAGTAGAAGAAATAATACCAAATATGACTGAACTTAACTGCAGTGTATTAGGTTCTAATTCTTATATGGAAACATCAGTTATAGAGCAAGTTATGGGTAATGATGAAATATTATCATTTAAAGATAAATATTTAGCATCATCATCTAAAAAAGGAGCTGTTAAAGCAGCTGGTTCTAAAGGAATGGCTAGTACAAATAGAATTATTCCTGCAAATATAAGTGAAAAATTAACTAAAGAGATAGAAGAAACAAGTAAAAAAGCATTTAGAGCACTTGGTGCATCTGGCGTTGTTAGAATAGATTATTTATATAATAAGAAAAGTAATAAATATTATGTAAATGAACTTAATTCAATACCTGGAAGTTTATCATTTTATTTATGGACACCATTAAATAAAGAATACGATGAACTTTTAGATGATATGATAAATATAGCGGTAAAGCGTTTTAAAAACAAATTAAAGAAGACATCTAAGTTTGAATCAAATATTTTATCTAATTTTAATGGTTCTAAAGGAGTTAAGGGATTTAAAGGAAAATTAAGATAAAAATATTATAGTAAAAGGAGTCTTTATGAAAGAATTATTTGTTAATATAAGAGGAAAATTACTTGATAATAAAGAAAAAGTAGCAATTTTAATTTGCAGTTTATTTATTATAATTATAATAGTTTTTAAAGTAGAAAGTGTTATTAGTCCAAATAATTTAAAGGGTGAAATGTCTCAAAGTGCCATTGATAAAGGGTTTAAAGATGAAAACTTTTATAGGTGTGTAATAGATAATTATAATGATGATAATGGAACTAATTTAACCATATCAGATGATTTGCCTAGCAATTTAAATGAACTTAAAAGTTTGAGTTGTACTAATAGACAAATAGAAGATGTAAGCGGAATAGATAATATGCCTAATTTAACTCAAATTGATTTAGCAAGAAACAAATTGACAAGTATAGATTTAAGTGGTAATACAAAGCTAATACAAGTTGGATTAAGTCATAATTTATTTAAAGAATTTGATTTTTCAAAGGTACGACCATCTACAGTTGGTCATTCTGAAGAACCCTTTAGCATAGTAATTAAACCAAATGAAGTGTATGATGTTGCTAATAACATTAAAGGTATTGATAATATTAACATTGAAAGTAATGATGATTATACTTATGAAGATGGGATTTTAACTAATAAAGATAGTGCAAAACTTTTAGTTTATGATGGTAGTATTCATATTGAGGACTTTAATTTTATATCTCACTTGGATGATGATGGTGATGGCGAAAATTTTACTTTAAATGGTGATAACATAAATGTATTTTATTGTGATGATGATTACATAATTAATGCACTTAAAAGTTATAGAGGTATGTTTGATTACAAAGTAAATGATGATAAATTAGAAATATATGATGATAAAACTGGTGAATTTATTAGATCATATAACATAAGAGGGGTTAGAATTAAAAATGCAAAAATGGTTTTTGGATATGCAATAGCTACTATTGATGCATCAAATGATATCAATGATTATATAGAATCTATAAGTGATGAATTTAAAATAAATAATAACTTAGTTTATAGAAAAGATAATGAGTCAGGTGAGCCTGTTTATAGACTTAAAAATTTATTTAAATTAGAAATATCAAATTATAAAATGCAAGATAACGTAATATATACTGGTGGTGAAAAATTTGATAAGAGTAATGTAAAAATGATAGGATTGTTTTATTTAGAAGACGAACAAGCTCCGGAATCAAATGATTATACTGATGATTTTACCATTGATATATCTAATAATAAATTAAAAGTTGATTATTATCATTTGAATTTTTTTGAACTTGATTATTTTGAAAAGATAGAACATAACATAAAAATAGATATAGATGGAAGTGGAACAGCTAATTCAAATGTGCAAAGTGCATTAGAAGGTGCAGATATTAATTTAACAATTAATCCAAATGAGAATTATGAATTAGATTCTGTAAGTATATTAGATAAAAACAACAATGATATAACAGATAAAGTAAACTATAATAATAAAACGCACTCATTTGTTATGCCAGATTATGATATAATAATTAATGTTAAATTTAAAAAGATAGTAACTACTGTTAAAAGTACTAGTAAAACAGAAGAAAAAACAAGTAATAATAAAACAACTACAACAACTAAAATAAAGACTACAACAGAATCTACTACAACTAGCAAGACAACTACTGCAACAACAAAGACTATTAAAAACACAACAGTAGCTAGTTCTAAAAATAATGATGTTACCATAAAGAAAAATTCATGTAGTTATTATGATATAGCTATTATAATGTTAATAGTAGTTGATATTATATTAGTTGGTATAATAATTTATAAAACATTAAAAGAAAATAATAAAGGCATAAGGTAAGAAATATAAATTTTCTTACTTTTTATATATATTTATGATATAATCTGTAAGTAGAAATGAGGGAGTTTTATGTTAAAACCAAATTTAAAAGAAGCTAAAAAAAGAACTAATGAAGAAATTAATATATTAAGAAGTGAATATGTTATACCAGATAAAGTAAAAAATATTGGTCTAAATAAAAAATATTATGTTAAAACATATGGTTGTCAAATGAATGAACATGATAGTGAAGTAATTATGGCTATATTAGAAGATTTAAAATATACAAAGACTGATGATTATTTAGATGCTGATTTAATAATATTAAATACTTGTGCTATAAGAGAAAATGCTCATAATAAAACATTTGGTATGTTAGGTAGAATTAAACATTTAAAAGAAGAAAAGAAAGACTTAATAGTTGGACTTGCTGGTTGTATGAGTCAAGAAGAAAGCGTTGTAGATGAAATATTAGATAAATATAAATGGATGGATTTTGTATTTGGTACTCATAATATTCATAAATTACCACAAATATTAGAAGAACATTTAAACTCTAAAAAGTTAGAAGTAAATGTTTTATCAAATGAAGGTAATGTTATAGAAGGACTTCCAGCTAAAAGAGATTCTAAAATAAAAGCTTGGGTAAATATTATGTATGGTTGTGATAAGTTTTGTACATACTGTATAGTACCTTATACAAGAGGAAAACAAAGAAGTAGACTTCCTCGTGATATAATAGAAGAAGTTAAAAATTTAAAAGAAAATGGATATAAAGAAGTAACACTATTAGGTCAAAATGTTAATGCATATGGTAAAGATTTTAAAGACTTAGATTATAAAATGGAAAACTTACTTGAAGATGTAGCTAAAACAGGTATTGATAGAGTAAGATTTGTAACTAGTCATCCTTGGGATTTTACTGATAACATGATAGATGTAATTCAAAAATATGATAATATTTGTAATTATATTCATTTACCTGTACAGTCTGGTTCATCTAGAATTTTAAAACTTATGGGAAGACGTTATACAAAAGAATCATATTTAGAGCTTTATAAGAAAATAAGAGAAAAGTTAGGAGAGTCTTCATCTATTACAACAGATATAATAGTTGGTTTTCCAGGTGAGACAAGTGCTGATTTCGAAGAAACATTAAAGCTAGCCCGTGAATGTAAATATGATTCTGCATTTACATTTATATATTCTCCAAGAGAAGGTACTCCAGCTGCTAAAATGAAAGATGATGTACCTATAGAAGAAAAAAATAATAGATTACATACGTTAAATGAAGTTATAAATAAATATGCTAAAGAAGCTAATTTAAGATTAGTTGGAAAAACCGTTAAAGTGTTATTAGAAAATGTTAGCGAAAAAGATGAAAACATGTTAGCAGGATATACTGATACTATGAAATTAGTAAATGTAAAAGCAGATAAAAGCTATATTGGAAAAATAGTTAATGTAAAAATAACTGATGCCAAAAC
>CAKOJO010000045.1 GCA_934090595.1 uncultured Bacilli bacterium
ATTTGAGGTGTATTATGGGGAAAGAGGCTTTTATATATTTAATATTTTTTACTATTTGGATTATAAGACTTTATTATAAGCTTTATGATAAGAGAACTAAGAAATATATTCTTTTTATTGGATTTTTTATAGTATTTTGGATGCTTATTAGAATATTTAAAGATATTATTGGTATTTCCTTTGTGGTTAGATATTGTTGGTATTTGTATTATGTTCCTCTTATATTTATTCCGTTTTTGTTTTATGTATTTAGTGATAGTTTAAATAGTAAAATGTCTAATAAAAAGTTTTGTTTTTTATTAGTTATTGCAATTTTATTATTTGGTTTTGTTATTACTAATGATTTACATCAATTGGTTTTTCATTTTAATGATGGATTATCTAATTTTGAAGATTATACTCATTATTATGGTTATTATGCTATTTGTATTTATATATTTTCTTTGTATGTATGTGGTGTTATAAATCTTGTTATAAAGAGTTTTAAAATAAGGAAGAGTTATAAATCTTGTTTGCCTTTTCTTATGATTTTATTTGGTGTTTTGTATACTTATTTGTATGTTAAAGGTGTTTATTTTATTGTGCATAGTAATTTGTCTGTTGTACTTAGTATACTTATTTGTTTAGGCATCGAGATTATGTTTTATATTGATTTGATTCCTAACAATTCTAAGTATAAAAAGTATTTTGTAAATTCTGATTTAGATATGGTAATTGTTTCTTTAGATGGTAATATTTTGTATACTACGAAAAGTTTTGATGTTGTACCTATGTTTATAATTAATGATATTAAAAATAACTGTGTATTAGATTGTTATGATGAAGTTAATGTTTTATATGATGTAAGAAAGAATAAAGATAGTTATGTTATATTGAGAAGTGATATTAGTGTTCTTAATAAACTTAAGGAAGAACTTAGAATTAAACAAGAAGAACTTATTGTTCAACAAAAAGCTTTGAAAAGTGAAGAAAAGATTAAGAAAGAGTTATATGAGATTGATCTTAGAAAAAGAATTGTTTTAGAACTTGAAGATAGTCTTTATAGTAAGAGAATAGTTGCTAGAGATATTTTGAATAAAAGTGATATATCTTTTTCTGATTTAGAAAGATTGAAATTAATAATTGCTTATTGTAAGAGAAAAAGTTTTCTTATTATATCTGAGCTTAATGATGAGTTATATGATGGGGATGGTATAAAGCTTATTATTAATGAACTTCTTTGTGATTTTAGTTTTCTTAATATAAATGGTGCAGTAATGGTTAATAAAATGTGTTGTGATAGTTATATGATGTCTAAAATATATGAGAGGGTGTTTGATGTTTTATATCATGTTAGTGATATAGATATTGTTATATTTATTGATTCTGATTGTTTAAAGTTTGAAATTAGTGGTGCAAGTGTTGAAGATTTTGCTTTTTTAGAAGATTGTTTAGTTAAGACTTATGAGAATGATATAAATATTAGTTTTAATTTGAGGTGATATGGTGGTTATTGTTACGTGTATATTGGTATTACTTAGTATTTTACAAACTTATGTTACTATGATTGTGATATTAAGAAAAGATAGTTTGTTTAGGATGATTATTAATTTAGTTTTTCTTATTTTTATGATTGTGATTGGTTTGTATGATATAGATTATTCTTTTTATGGTGTTTTTAATTCTTTATCTTTTGTTTTATCTATTGTTATTTGTGTGTTAGTAGTTATTAATTTTATATTTTTCTTTAATAATAGAAATGTTTCTATTTTATCTATTAAAAATGGTATTGATATGTCTTCTTCTGGTATTATGTTTTTGGATGATAAAAAGATTTTACTTATTAATAGTGTTATGGATTCTATACTTAGTGATTTAGGTATTTATAATAATTATATTGATAATCTTAAAAGTTGTTGTTTTAAAAGCTATTTATTTAAATCTTTAGATAGGGTTTGGTTACTTAGAATAATTAATGATAAGGAAATTGTTTGTTTTGATGTTACTGATATTTATTTTATACAAGAAGAAATAGAGACTAAGAATAAAAAAATTGAAAAGTGCAATAAAAAGATTCTTTCTAATTTGAATAATATAGGAAGAATTGAGAAGACTAAGAATTTAATAAAAATAAAGAATGAGTTTCATGATTTATTGGGGCATAGACTTTCTCTTTTTAATCAGTATCTTATGAGTGATAATGTTTTACTTGATGAAGTTTCTGAGATGTTTGATGATTTATTTATTGATAGAAGGTATGAAGATTTTAATGATGCTCTTGATGATTTTGTTTCTAAGTATAAAACTTATGGTATTAATGTTAATATAACTGGTTTGCTTCCTAGTGATAAAGAGAAGTCGTTAGTTTTATTTGAGATTATTAGAGAAAGTGTTACTAATGCTGTTAATCATGCTGATAGTAAAAATATTAATGTTTTTATAAGTGAGTCATCTTTTGATTATGAAATGATTATTAGCAATGATGGGAAAAAACCAAAGAAGAAAATAGTTGAGGGTGAAGGTATTGAAGGAATGAGAAGAAAAGTTTATTCTTTGAATGGTGATATTGATATTTCTAGTAGAGATGGTTTTGTTTTAAAAGTTAGAATAAAAAAATAAGAGAAATCTCTTAATTATTTAGTTTGGGTATTACGTATCTGTTTCCAATGCAATATACTAAAAGTTTTGATACTGATTCAAAGTTTAATTTATTTAGAATTGATGATATATGGTTTTTTAATGTACCAAGTGTTATATTTAATTGATCAGCGATGTCTTCGCGATCTATACCACTACACAAAAGGGTTAATATTTTTAACTCTTTTTCTGTTAGTTTATCAAAGTTTATTTCATCATCTTTTTTTAAATTGTTTTCTGGAAATAGTTTGTATCCATTTATTACTTGATTGATTGAGGTTATTAAGGTATTTGAATCAATGTTTTTGTATAAGAAGCCATCTAGTTTTTTTTCTTTTGCTTCTTTTATAAAGGTTATTTCAGGTACTCCGGTTATAACTAGGACTTTTATATTATTTTGATATTTTTCTTTTACTAGTTTACCATTTTTAATGCCACTTGAATTATTTTTTGTACATATATCTGTTAAGACTAAGTCTGGTTTGTATTTATCACATATATTTAACATATCTTTTGCATTATCGCTTGTAGCTACTATATCAAATGATTCTTCAAGTGTTTTTTTTAACATGTCATTTAAGATTAATTGATCTTCGATTATTATAATTTTTTTCTTTTGCATGGTATCACCTCATTTACTAATATATTAGCATATTTTTCTTTATTATTAAAGCAATATTTTTTGATTATTACTTTAGTCATTGTTTGTGTTTTTAAATTATTACTTTTAGCATATATATTTAATTTTTTTATTATATTACAATAAATATGTGAGGAAATTTAGTATAAAGGTGGTGTTTTTTAAATAGTTTTATATTAAATAATATTTTTATTAAGGAGGTAATGTTATGAATAAGAAAATATTATTAATTATGATAGCTTTTATATGTTGTTTTGTTTTATCAGGATGTAGCATGGGTGTGAATGAAGCAGAATTAAAAGATGAGTATGCACCTTTCTTATTTAAGTTTAAGTATCCTAAGAAAGATTATGTTTTTGATGCGGATTTAGATCATGCTAAGTATGTTCAAGGTACTTTGAAGAATGAAGAAAAGAATATTAAGATTATTTTTGATTTTACTGATATGAGTAAGAGTGGTCTTAATTCTGAAATGAATTATAAGAGTAAGAAAAGTAATTTTAAAAAGACTTTGTATACAAATATTGGTGGATATGAATATTATGATGAAAAGGAATATTATGGAGTAAGCTTATTTGATATGAAGACTTCAGATAGTATGAATTGTGCTTTAACTGTTATAGTTTCTAAACTTGATAGTAAAAATGATGCGAATATAGAGGAGTTTGTGAATTCTAAAGATTTTGATAGAATTATGAAATCTATTAATTTAGATACTAATGTTGATGGTAAAAAGATAGATGGGTTTATTTCTGATAATCATAAACTTATTGTTAAAAATTTAAAGAGTGAAGATGGTTATTCTGTAAAGCAATATAGTACTTCTGGTGGAGTTATGAGTTCTTATTTGATTGGTGATGATAAGAATAAGGATGCTGGTGCTTATTTTAGAGTTGATTATAATGAACTTGAAAAAGTCTATAAGAGTTTTGATGAGATGATAAGTTCTAAAGTTAAGAGTAAAGAAGAGTATGTTTCTTATGATTTATTTGGACTTAAAGTTAAAAAAAGGGTTCTTTCTAATAATAGTAGTAAAAAATATAGTAAGAGTATGCAAGGGTATTTTGAGAGAGATGAAAAGATATTTAGTTTTTCTTATTATCAATATGTAGGGGTTAAGGATGAAGTTGGAAAAAAACTTGTTAATGATGTACTTAATAACTTGGAATTTTAAAAATAGACTTGTCTGTAATTTTATACAATGATATAATTAATTTATATTAATAAATTGAAGGAGGATATATTTATGGGATTTATTAAAGCATTTAGTGGTGCAATTGGAGGAACTTTTGCGGATCAA
Source organism: uncultured Bacilli bacterium (assembly GCA_934090595.1). Lineage (GTDB taxonomy): Bacteria > Bacillota_I > Bacilli_A > RF39 > UBA660 > JAEDJI01. The sequence continues at coordinate 4,557 of CAKOJO010000045.1, forward strand.
TGGAAAGATTTTATTGTTCCTAGAAGTGATGTCAGTGCAACTGCTGGAGTATTTGGAGCAGAAAGACGTGGTACTGATGCAGGACGTGGCGCAAATACTAAAGGATCAGAAAATATTATAACTAATGGTAGTAAGATTGTTGTACCTGAAGGAACAGCACTTATTACTATGCAAGATGGTGCAATTACAGGATGTATAACAGAACCAGGAGGATTTACATTTACATCTGATGACCAAAATTCTAAATCTTTCTTTGCTGGAGATGGTATTTTATCTTCAACTCTTACAACTTCATGGGAAAGATTTAAAATGGGTGGTGTTCCTGGTGGAGAACAATTAGTATTTTATGTTAATTTGAAAGAAATACCTGGTAATAGATTTGGAACACAATCTGAAATATTTTGGGATGATGCTTTTCTTGGAACACAAGTAGGAGCAGTAACTCGTGGTACTTATTCAATGAAAATTGTTGATCCAATACTTTTTATAAAGAATTTTGTACCTGTTGAATATTTAAGACCTGATAGCGAAGTTTTTGATTTTGCTGATATGGATAATGTAGCAGGAGAACAATTATTTAATGAAGTAGTTGGTAGTTTATCAGCAGCATTTTCAAATTATACGAATGATCCAAGTAAAGGAAATCGTATAACTAAAATTCAAGGTGATCAAATAGGATTTGCTCAGTCTCTTAGTACTGCAGTTGAAGAAGGCTATAGATGGAAATCTGATCGTGGTCTTGAAATAGTTAAGGTTGCTATTACTGCGATTGAATACGATGAAGATACTAAAGCACTTCTTAGTGATGTTAAAAAAGCAGATGCATTATCTGGAGCACGTGGTAATTCATTTATGCAACAATCAGTGGCAAGAGGTTTCCAAGCAGCAGGTGAAAATGGTGGTGGAAATGGTATGGCATTCATGGGAATGGGTGTAAATGCTGTTGGTGGTGCAATGGGTGCTTTCCAACAACCAGTGCAAAATAATACTGTACAAGAAGATCCATATGAAAAACTTACTAAAATGAAACAATTGCTAGATAATAATGTTATTACTCAAGAAGAATTTGACAAGGCTAAAAAAGATTTATTAGGATAAGCATATGGAAAATAAAGATGAAGTAATAGTTGAAGAAAATTCTAGTGAAGTTGTTGTAAATGGTGAAGTAGTTAGTGATAAAAAAGAAGTAAAAATTATAAAAACTGACGAAGGATCAAAAGATGGTCAAAATAAATGCCCTAAATGTGGTGCTACTGATATATCTTTATCACCAAAGACTGGTAAACTTAGATGTAATTTTTGTAGACATCAATTTGAACCTGTGAAACTTGACTTTATGGAAACAGATATTAGTAAATTGAAGGGTGAAATAATTGGTAGTGGTGCTTCTAATATAGAAGCAGATACTAAAGATATAATTACTTTGAAATGTACTAGTTGTGGAGCAGAAGTAGTAGTTGATACTTTATCCTCTACTAGTGCTAGGTGTCATTGGTGTAGAAATACATTATCTATTAATGAACAAATACCTAATGGTGCTGTTCCTGATACAGTGTTACCTTTTCAAGTTGAAAAAAAGGATGCTAAAGAAGAAATTGAAAAATTTGTTGGAAAAAGAAAATTTTATGCTCATCCTGTTTTTAGGAGAGAATTTACTACAGATAATATAATGGGTGTTTATTTACCATATATGATAGTGGATGCTAATACTCATGCAAGTCTTAGTGGACAAGGTGAACATGAGGTTAGAAGGTATACTGTTAAAAATGGAGATCGTACTGATACTTATTATGATGCTGATTTATATGATGTAAAAAGAGAGTTTGATCTTACGATTGAAGGTCTTACTGTAGAATCTAGTAAGGATAAATTAGATAATTCTAGTAATAAGACTAACAATATAATAAATGCAATTATGCCTTTTGATACTGAAAATTGTGTTAAATGGGATGCTAATTATATAAAAGGGTATACTTCTGAAAAGAGAGATACTAATATTGATGAGTTAAAAGGACTTGTTTATGAACAGTCTAAAGATGTTGTTCGTCATGCTTGTAATTCTACTCTTGATCATTATGATCGTGGTGTTAGATGGGATAGTGAAAATCTTGAAATAATAGGACAACAATGGAAGAGTGCTTATTTACCAGTATGGTTATATAGTTATCAAGAAAAGAAGAAAAATGGTAATGATTTACTTCATTATGTAGCAGTTAATGCTCGTACTAAAGAAACTATGGGTAGTGTTCCTATTCATATGCCTAAATTGCTTATTATATCGTTCTTGGTAGAACTTTTAGGACTTTTTGCTATGCTGTTTACTTATAGTGATGATAGTAACTGGCCTTTGTTATTTTTACTTTCAGGTTTTATATATTTTGGTGTTATATATAGTAAGTATAGAAATACTGGAGCAAGACATACACATGAGTCTGATACTAAAACTAATATGACTGGTCTTAGTGAGTATGATCAGTTGGTGGAACATAGAAAAAGACTTAGTAATTCTTCGATGAATGGTGCAAATAATAAAAGTGTTAATGGCTCTAGTGTAAATAATGTTGATATTCTTAAAATAGTTAAAGATACTGTTGATAAGTAATTTTATGAGAAGAATCCAATTTGGATTCTTTTTTGTATGACTTTTGGCATATTTTATTTTATACTTTTTTATGTTATTCTTTTTTTAGGAGGAAAAAATTATGAAAAAAATATTATTTTTAGTTATTGCAACATTTACTTTTGTTACTTTAAATGTAAATGCAGAAACATTTTATGATGTTTATGTAGATGATGTTAGATTAAGTGATGTTAATTCTTCAATTGATGTTGGAGGAGGTACAGTTTCTTATGATAATAGTACTAAGGAACTTACTTTAAATGGAATTACTTTGAACGCTAATAATTATGCAATTAATTTAACTAATACTACAGATGAAGTTAAGATTATTGTAAAGGGTAATAATACTATTACCGCTTTAGGTAGTTTATTTGGAATTAGATCTAGTAATAAAGTTATTATTACTGGTGATGGTAAGTTAACTATTAATTCTGGTTGGGCTTCAATACAGGGGAAACAAGTTATTATTGATGGTGCTAATGTTGATCTTACTACTACTGAAACTGGTCAATCTGCTATTGAAAATGAAAATGGACTTATTATTAAGAATGGCGCTAAAGTTAAAGCAAAGGGGAATGGTTCTAGTATTTCTTCTTATTCAAAGATGACTATTAGTGATAGTGAACTTGATTTAGAAGCTACTGCAGATAATTCGAATGCTATTTTTGTTAATGGCAATTATGGTGATGGATCTTTAACTATTACTGATTCTAAAATTAAGGCAAAGAGTGGTTATGCTACTATTTATAGTCTTGGTAATATGAAAATTACCGGATCTAACTTGGATTTAGTTGGGAATGCTGGTGGAATATGGTCAGATTCTTCATTATCACTTAAAAATGATAATGTAAAGATTAATAGTCAAAATTATGGTATTGGTGTTAATCAAAATAGTGAGTTTATTATTGATAATTGTAATCTTGATATTACTACTAGTAACGTTTCTTTTGTTAGAGATCCTCAAATTATTAATTTGGGCGGAAAGGTTATTTTAGCAGGTAATGATGCTGATTTATCTTATGATGATTTAGCGGGTCCAAATGATATTGTTTCAAGATATAAGTATGTTAAAACTGTTAATGTTTATACTGTAAAGGTGATTGCAGATTCTAATGTTTTAGGAAATATATCTTCTTCTGAAACTGTTGTAGAAGGCTCTAATAAAGAAATAATTGTTAAAATAAAAGATGGTTATAGGCTTAAGAGTGTTTTAGTCAATGAATCTTCAAAGAAACTTACTAATGACAAGGTTTTACTTAATAATATAAATAAAGATATAGTTGTTAAAATTAGTACTGAGGTAATACCTACTAAGGTGGAAAATCCTGATACTGCTGATAATATTTTAATAAGTTTTGCTACTTTGTTTATATCAGTTATTGGTATGTCTAGTTGTTTTGTTTTAAAGAAAAGATTTAATTAAGAATGAAATGCACCCTTTAGGGTAGACATTCAAAAAAGAACTATTTTATGATAGAATACACTTCCGAAAGGAGGTGTT
>CAKOJO010000046.1 GCA_934090595.1 uncultured Bacilli bacterium
AACAAACTTGACACACAAACAATTATTTGTTATCATTACTTTAGGAGATATGTTAATTGTTGATACTCCTCTGTTCTACTGTTTCTCAGGGGACAAATGTTCTGTGTGGAAAGGATATTTTTATGTACGGTTTAATTGCCTTTTGTGTAGTTTTATTGTTATTAATTTTATCAATAAAGCATTAGAAATAAGTGAAAAGTACCAACTCAGCATGAGTAGGTACTTTTCTTCAAACTTTAGATATATCATTCTAGAACAGAGATAGTACTAACCGCTAAATTAGCATATCTCTTTTTTAGTATATTCTTTTTTATATACTAAATGTGTTCCTCGAATAAATTATATCAATATTTTTATATAAATGCAATAATTATACAAATAATTCCTCTAGAGTTTTGAATGAATATCCTCTTTGTTTTATGTATTTTATCATTGTATCTAATTCATTTACTATATAATTATTAGTATCTAGGCTGTATATATTACCTTTCTTTAAATCTTTTTTTATATTATCATATAAATAATTATCATATACATACTTAGGCTTAATAGTATTCATTTTATTATTTTTACATGTGTTTAATGTATCATAGTTTATTTCATCAGTGTAACAATATTTTATATCATAATTAGAGTATTTTTTTAATATTTTATTGGTCTTATTAAGATCAGTATCATTATATTTCTTATCATATCCATAGTTTCCTATATAATGTCCTTGTTTTATTATAGAATTAACTATATATGGAGATAGTTCTATTATTTTACCATCGATAAAGAAGGTTGCTTTTATATTATTATCACTTAGTATATTTAGTATTTTATCTATATTATTAGTATTAGATACTCTAAATACTAATGATATATCTTGTTTATCAGTATTTATTCCAATTATAAATTTATCTAAGTTATCACTTATTAAGTCATTAGGAAGTTCTTCTTTGTAAACATATAAGTTTTCATTATATTTACCTAAGTTTTTCATTTTTATATAACTTTCTTTTACATTAACTACTTTTCCTTTAGTACCTGATAGTATGTAGTCATCATATATAACAGATTCCATTGCATATGCATTAAAGTCATCTTGCTTGCTTACTATTTCTATCATTAATGGATCTTTGTTTTTAGATAGTTCAACCATTTTATCTGTATAATAAAAACTAAAACAAGTAAGAAATGCTATTCCTATAATCTGAAACATCTTTTTCATGATATCACCACTTAATTATATGAAAAAAGAACAAGGTTTTAGACCTTATTCTTGAGTTATTTCAGCACTTTCTATCATGTAATTATTACTTGTATATTTTTCTTTGCTATTTTTTATAGTTATAGTTGCACTTTTATTATTATCTAATGTAAACTTTATTCCACCTTCATTACAATTATTACTTGGTATAACTTCCATATCTTTTACTTTTCTATCTGATTTAACTTCGATGAAGTCCATTTCATAATTTATAGAGTTATCTATTTTAAAAGATGGATATTTGTTTATAAAAACTTTTCCTTTTTTATTTAGAACATATAAGTTAAACATTGAATTATCACTACAAGTCCTAGTAGCAGAAATCTTGGCAACACCATATGGAAATGATTTACCAAGTTGTACTGCAGAGACTTCATTAACATATTTTAAAGTAGAGTCTTCAATTTTAAAATATACATTTTTATTAAAGTAAACTACATTGTCATCTTCTTTTATATCTATATTGTTAGCATTATCTATTTCTTCTTTTTGCATATCACTTCTTACATATAAAATACCATATGTAATTAAGAATATTCCACTTAATAAAAGGAATAATGCAAAGTATCTTAAGTTACTTCTTTTTTTCATATCATCACTACCCTATATTAATGATAATATTTATTTTAAAAAAAAGCAAGAAAAAAAGAATATTTCTATTCTTCAACTTTCTTAATAACTTCTTTTCCTTTATATTCCCCACATGATTTACATACACGGTGAGATCTAACTACTGCACCACAACTAGGACATTTTGTTACTCCTTTTGCAGTAAGAGCCATATGTGCTCTTCTTGTTCTAGCTCTTGTCTTAGAAACTTTTCTTGCTGGAACTGCCATTTATATCACTCCTTCTTCATCCTATTTGACTAATTTGTCATTGCTTTATAAATTATACACTATTGTTTGAAAAAATACAAGTTTTTTTTAATTATTTACAAGTATATCCTTCATTTTCAAGATCTTTTTTAGAATCATCATAAGTATCATAACCACTGTCAACATTTAATTCTTTCTTATCAGCATCTGTCATTTTATCAAGTTCCATTTTAATTGATACTCCAACTTCTGAAGATGTTGTATTGACTTTATAGTCTACTCCTTTTTTATTTCCATATTCTTCATCGAATGATTCTTTTAATGAATCTTCTAAAGTTTTAGCAAACCCATCTTGTTGTCCAGTTATATCAAATGATATATTCATATCGATATTAGTTACTTTGTTTCCGTTGAACTCTGCTTTTATTAGTTCATTCATCTTCATACCTTCACTATCACTAGTTTTTGTACATTCTAATGTTTTTACTTCTCCTGCACAACCTGATAAAGTTGCAATTGATAGAGCTAATACTCCAATCATAAAATATTTTTTCTTTGTCATAATTAAAACTCCTTTTCTTTTTATATATTAAGTATAACATTTAAACTCAATAAAAGAAACCCTATCTTATGGATTTTAAAAAATCTTTTGATTTTAAGTAAAGTCCTGTATATCTTTCGTAGTATCCTTCGAGAAACTTATTAATTTCATACTTATTTTTATCTAGTATATTTAATTCTTTTATTTTTGATATATCTACATAATAAAACATTCTAAGTAGCTTTATTGTTTTTATATCAGTTACATATTCATTAGTATAACAATTCTTACAAACATACCCTCCAGAGTCACTACTTATGGTCATTATTTCATTTTTAGAACCACATATACTACAGTGATCTAGTATTGGTTTTACACCAAGGTATTCTAAGAATTTAAGTTCAACGATATTAGTAATAATCATTGGATCAAATAAATCATTTATCTTTATGATAGCCGATTCCATTATATCAAATAAATCATAGTTATTTGTTTCCTTTATTACTTGATTGGTTAGGTCCACTAAGTACGCTAAATATCCAATTCTAGAAAAATCTGTCTTAATATTTTTTAACTCATCTATTATGTCCGCTTCAATCAAGGTAGATAGTCCATCTTCTTTATATGATATATAAAAATAACCATAAGTTAGTTTTAGTGAAACACTTCTTAGTTTACTTTTGATATTTCTACATCCCTTAGAAATGACTCCGATTGTTCCATACTCCTTTGTTAGAATATGCAACACTTTACTAGATTCTTTATAATTTATATCTTTAATTATTATTCCTTTTACTTTCTCTATCTTCATCTTTTTCTATTTCTTTCATAAAAAGATAGTATTTCAAATCTCCAGTATTTTTAAATAATTTCCAAAGTATATCATTCATTATTATCACCTAATAATATAGTGATACTTTTTTAATCATTTAATTCAGTAATACCTAAATATTCAAAAATATTTTCTTTTTCTCTCCAGTTTTTTATAGTTTTTACATATAGTTCTAAGAATACTTTTTTTCCTAGTAATTCTTCAATCTCTACTCGTGATGTACTTCCAATCTTTTTTAACATAGAACCTTGTTTTCCTATAATAATTTTTTTTAAGTTATCTCTATCTACAATAATTAAAGCATTTATATAGGCGCTATCTTTCTTATAGGAAATGTTTTCTATAAGACATGTAATAGCATGAGGTACTTCTTCCTTTGTTAACATAAGGACTTTTTCTCTAATGATTTCACTTATCATAAAGTTTTCTGATACATTAGTAATAACATCATCATCAAAATATTTTATATCATCTTTTAAATGAGTTTTAATTACCTTGATAAGTTCTTTAATATTGTCTCCTTTTAAAGAAGATGTTGGAACTATATCAAGGAAATTATACATATCTTTTAAATTAACTATTTCAGTAATTAATTTTTCTTTCTTTATTTTATCAGTTTTATTAAGTACTAAAATTACTTCTTTTTCTTCTTGTTTTAGTTTATTTAAGATCTTTTCATCACCTTTACCAAATCCTGATGCTATATCTACGATAAATAAAACTATATCATTTTCCATTGCTTCATAGGCTTTTTTATTAAGAACTGTTCCAAGTTTATTTGATGCCCTTGCAATACCTGGAGTATCTACGAATACTATTTGAGTATCAGTATCATTATATATACCATAGATATTGTTTCTAGTAGTTCCTACTTTATCACTAGTTATTGCAAGTTTTTTATTCATTATTTTATTAAGCAATGTTGATTTACCTACATTAGGCCTTCCTACGATTGAAACGAAACCACTTTTCATGATATACCTCCGAATTCATTAATGCAAAAGTCAGTATATTTATATTCTGTTACTTTATCTTTATCATAGATAAATATTTTTGTGTCTTTAGTAAAGAACTCTGTAAATACTTGTCTACATAACATACAAGGAAATGGATGCACTCCAGATGATGCAATATGTAGTTCTCTAAAATCATTTTTCCCATAACCAGAAGATATAGCATTAAATATAGCAACACGTTCTGCACATACAGTAGCGCCATATGAAACATTTTCAATATTTACTCCAGAAAATTCTTTATTATCATTAGTGACAACAATTGCACAGACTTTATAGTTAGAATAAGGACTATAAGAATTGTTTAATAATTTATTTAGTTTTTCTCTCATAGTTAACCTCTGAAGAATTCTATTAATTTTGGTAAATAAATTAATATACCAAGAATAAATGCAAATATTGATGCAATTCCTACTGCTCCACTGGCACAATCTTTAGCAACTTTAGCAAGTGGCTTTTTTTCAGTAGTAACTAGATTAACTACGGCTTCAATTGCAGTATTAATCATTTCAAGTGCTAGAATCATTCCAATAAGAAGAATGACTACTAATCTTTCAGTGTATGATATACCAAGAATCATTCCTAGTATCATAGCTATAATTCCCATTACTAACATAACTATTATGTTTTGTTCATGGTAAAATGCATATCTAATTCCTTCATAACAGTATTTAAAAGATAGTGTAAATCTTTTAAAACTTTTTTTATTTTCCTTGAATATTTGTGAATCTTTTTCCATTTAAAATCAACTCCTGTTTCTCAAACATTATTTTTTCATCTTCTTTTTCCATATGATCATACCCTAGTAAATGAAGTAGACCATGAATACTTAAAAAGCATAATTCTCTAATTAAAGTATGGCCATAATCTTTACTTTGTTCTATTGCTTTATCTACTGATATATAGATATCTCCAAGAACAGTTTTCGAAGAGTAACTTTCTTCTTCTTTTTCATCAAGTAATGCAAAACTAATTACATCTGTTTCTCTATCGATATTACGATATTCTTTATTTAAATCATGAATTGTAGGGTTGTCCACTAAAATAACATTAAAGTATATATCTTTTAGCCCTTCCACTTTAATAGCATAATTTAATATCTTTTTGATACATCTAATTTCTTTTTTTAAGTTGTACTCTGTATTATTATAAATATTATAATTTTTTATAGCATTAAAAACCATATTACACCTCCGACTAGTACTATTACTAATATATCAATTAACCACTCTTTTTTCAACCAATCTGGTAAAATATCTTCAAATCTATCAAATAATCTATATATAAAATATCCAAGTAATGCTCCAAGTACGTTTAATATGATATCATCTACATCAAATACTCTACCTATAATTGACTGAATAAGTTCAATTGATAAAGATATAATAAAGGCATACCCCATTACTGAAAGTGGTTTTTTTAAATCCAAATAATATGTTATATAAAGTCCATATGGTAAGAAAAGTAATAAGTTACCAAATATATTTCTATAAAACAGATTACTTCCAAAGTCATATCTTAATATTTCTTTAAAAGGAATTAAATTAGCACTAGCCCATGATACATCTTGATATGTAACAGCATGAAATAAACATAGTATATAAAGTATAAATAATAAATTAAATATTTCTTTATATAAAATAGCCTTTTCATTATTTTTTCTAAGATAACCTACTCTTACTGTAATTGCTACGATAACTGCCATAGCAATCATTGGCCAAGAATACTCTAATATTAATAATACTTGTTCTTTTAGTTCTATTAGCATATTTGCTCCTTACTCTTGTTTATTTTCTTCAATTATTTCTGATTCTTTTTCCAAAGAAATATCTTCATAAGTTTTAATAAAAACCTCTATAAACATTTTACCATTTTCTTTATAATTTTTCAAAACTTTTTCATAAATAATATATTCTTTGTCTTCAAGTGATTTATTCATACTAGAAATAACATTGTCATGTAGTATAGTTATCATCTGTTTATCAGTATATTTTTTCTTAATACTATGAGTATTTTTTTTATTTTGTATTTTTAAAGTAAGTAGATTATTTTTCATTAAAACATTTTCTTTTTCATTAGATATCTTTTTATTTATTTTAAACAGTGATAAGTCCTTATTAAAAATATTTATAATCAGTCTACTTTCTCCATCATCACTCTTAGTTAAAATACTTCTTGTATCACTCATATTAGCTTTTATTACATACCAAACTTCTGCATAAACAGTGGCATTTGATTTTACTCTTGCAACAACATTTTCATTTCTAAAGATGTTGCCTGATACAATTATATCCCCTTTTTTAACATAATCATCTTTATTTTTTAGTATTTCTCCACTTGATGCATAGATGTCTCTTATATATCCGTTTTTGGCCGCTACAATATCAGTAGCATCATCAGTAATGGTTTTTTTGTTTTTATCTTTTCTTTCTATTACTTTAACATTAAGTACTACTCCTTTTCTTTCAAGTTCAATCCACTCTATCTTAGTTTTATTATCATTTTTAATTTTATTTTTAATCATTTCTAGTTCATGATAGCTTTTACCATAGCTATATAAAGTAATACCATTTTTTTCAAGTTCACTTTTTAAAAGGGTTTTTAATTCAGTACTTTCTGTTTCATAGTTTATAAATAATACAAAGTTAGTAAATAGAATAATTGTAAATATAGAAAGTAAAAAAAATATAAGAAACATTCTATATCTTTTAAATAAGTATTTTATTCTATTTATTCCACTTGTTTTTATTATATTTATTTTATAAGTAGTTTTTATACTTTTGATTTTTGTATAGTTAATATATGTTGTTTTAAAAGTAATTACATTTTTTCCATACTCTATATCATATATATCAATACCAAGTTTAAATAACTTAGAAAGAATTCTTTTAGGATCTTTACCCTTTATTTGAATTACATAGTAATTTATCATAAATCACCTATACTCTATTTTATCAATATTACCCTTAATTAAGAGTTCATGGTCATATAGTTTATTTATAATTAAGTTAGAACCACTTATTAAAAGATTAAATGAAGAACAGTCTACAAGTATTTTATCATCATCAAATACTAAAATAGATTTATAGTTTACTATATTTACTTTATCTTTATATAAGTTAATCTTTAAGTTCTCATCTTTTATATATTCAAGTATTTTAGAAAACATGTAATCACCTAAATAATTGTATGAAAAAAAGACCTAATTAATGATTAAGTCTTTCTTTAATAGAATTAGATAGTTCTTTCATATCACATCTATTTTTTACTAAAGGAGTAATTTCTTTCATGATATTACCAAAATCTTTAATACTTTCTGCCCCAGTTTTTGAAATAACTTCATCTATAATATCATTTAGTTCATCTTCACTTAGCATACTAGGCATATACTTCTTTAAAATATCTACTTCTTGTTGATATGATTCTACTAAATCCATTCTGTTAGCATTTTTAAATTCTTCGATTGAATCATTTCTCATTTTGATTTGTTTATTAATAACATCAAGATATAATTCATCATTTTCTTCTTTTTTGTTATTAATTACTTCAAGTTGTACTGCTCCTTTTACTGCTCTTAAGGTATTAAGTAATACTTTGTTTTTTTCTTTCATTGCACTTATTAAGTCATTTTTAATTGTTTCTTTTAACATAATATCCTCCTTTAAAATTAAAGAGAAAGATTAACTTTCTCTTCTTGTTCTTTTATTTCTTTTTCTAGAGTTGATTGTATTTTGTTTCTTTTCTTCTCTTCTTACTACTCCAGGTTTAGAATAGTATTTTCTTTTTTTAACGTCAGAAAGGACACCATCACGAGAACATTTTACTTTGAAACGTTTGATTGCACCATCTAAGTTACCTTTTACACTAACTTCTGTCATATATATCCCTCCTTTTCGTGTTTAATTCATTAGTATTATATCAAAGATTTATTTTGTTTTCAACTTTTTTCTTCGTTTTTTTCAAAAATATAGTTGACTTTTTTCAAAAAACATAATATTATTAAAATGCGTGGTAGATTACCCGCCTACTTTTTACGGCAAAATGTGAAAAGTAGTTCAACCAAAACCCCCTGAAGAGAGACGAAAGTCTCTCGCTTTTTTTATAAACAAATAATTTTGAGTTCCGGTATAATTTTTTAAAAAAATAAAAAATGAATTTGAGTTATTAACAAATTCATTTTTTGCTTTAA